>RFUD01000401.1 GCA_009923125.1 Planctomycetia bacterium | reverse complement strand
CGGCCGAGTTCCTCAAGTCGGCCGGCATCCCCGCCGACAAGGTCGACGTCTTCTACAAGGAGAAGGGCTGCCCCGCCTGCAACGGCACCGGCTACCGCGGGCGGACGGGCGTGCATGAGCTGATGGTCTGCGATCGGGAGATCCGCGAACTGCTCGTGGGGCGGCCGTCGATCCAGGCGATCCGGACCGCCGCCCGCAGGGGCGGCATGCGGACGCTCCAGGAGGAGGGCCTGCGGAAGGTGGTCGCCGGCATCACGAGCGTGAACGAGGTCGTCCGCGTGACGAAGGCCTGATGAACGTCCAGCCAGCCCTGCTCGCCGCGTCACCCGTCCAGGCCGTGCTGGCCCCGCTGGTGCTGTTGTGCGTCGGCGCGGGGGGGTTCTACGGGTTCCGCCGGGGCATGTTTCGGGCCACGCTGCTCGGGTTTCACGCCCTGGCGTCGATCTTCCTCGCGCTCGGCCTGTGGGGCCCGGTCGCCGCATGGCTGGAACTGGCCGAAGTGCCGGTCGCCTTCACGAGTGCGGGCGGCTTCCTGGGATCGCTCGTGCTGGCGGCGGTCGGTCTGTTGCTGGCGATCAACGCCGCCGTGCCGGCCGACACCGTCCAACTTCCGCCCCGGCTCGACCAGGTCGGCGGCGCGGTCGTCGGCCTGCTCGCGGGCACGATCGTCTCGGGCGGCCTGCTGCTGGCGCTGTCGTTCGCGCCGCTGCCCGACGCCTACCGCCCCGACTTCGCCCGGATCGCGCTCGACACCGGGCGGCCGCTGCTCGCGGCGTTCACCGGCAGCCTGGGGTACGACGCGGCCCGGCGCGAGGTCGCGTTCACCGGGGAGCCGGGCACGGCCCTCGACCCGGCGGTGAAGCCCCGGCCGATCGCCTGGAGCGAGCCCTTCATCGATGCCAACGCCAGCCTGGTGCGGGATGCCGACGAGCCCTTTCTCGACACCGACTCCAACGGCTCGTTCACGCCGCAACTCGCGGCCGCCGACAAGAACGGCAACGGCCGGCGCGACGTCGGGCTCCTCGAGCACTACCGGCTCGGATACTGGCGTCCGCCGACGATGATCCAGGCGCCGGTGATCACGAGCAGGGATTCGGCGTTCGTGGACGACGGGGCCCCCGTGGAGACCGTGGTCTACCAGGCCGCCGCCACCGATGCCGACCAGGGCGACGTCCTCGCCTATGCGGTCAAGTCCGGCGACGACGACGATGCGGACCTCGTCGTCATCGATCCGGCCTCCGGCGCCGTCCGCCTGAAGAGCCGTCCCGACCGGGAGGAGCAGAAGAGCTACGCGTTCACGGTGGTCGTCACCGACAAGGCGGGCCTGACCGCGTCACGGCCCGTCGTGGTCCACGTCACGAAGCGGCGCGACGCCGACGCGGACGACTCGCCGGGCCTCACGCCCCGGCCGTAGCCAGCACCTCGGCCAGATGGATCATCCGCGGCCGGGATCCTCCCGTCGTCGCGTGGCGGGCGAGCCAGCCGTCGAGCTGCAGCTGGCACGATGGATCGCTGGAGACGATGTAGTCGCAGCCCGTGCGGGCGAGCGAACCGCCCTTCACCTCCGCCATGGCGGTGGAGATCATCGGGAACTTCACGCTGAACAGGCCGCCGAAGCCGCAGCAGCTCTCCGGCTCGTCGCACTCCACGAGCTCGAGGTCTCGCACGGCCCGGAGCAGCCGTCGGGGCGCCTCCTTGATGCGGAGCTCGCGGAGGCCGTGGCACCCGTCGTGGTAGGTGACGCGGTGCGGAAACCGCGCGCCGACGTCGGTCACGCCGAGCTTCTCGACGAGGAATTCGCCGAACTCGAACGTCCGGGCCGCGAGGTCGAGGGCCCGCGTCTCCTCCGGCAGTCCCTCGAACAGCTGCGGATAGAACACCCGCATCATCGCCACGCACGATCCGCTCGGCCCGACCACCGCCTCGGCGCCCGCGAACACATCGAGCGCCCGCCGGGCCACATCACGCGCCTCGTCCCAGTAGCCGGCGTTGAAGCTCGGCTGGCCGCAGCAGGTCTGCGCGGAACGAAACTCGCAGGTGTGCCCGAGCCGCTCGAGCACCGTCGCCACCGCCATCCCCACCTGGGGCGTCATCTGATCGACGAAGCAGGGGATGAACAGATCGACCTTCATGCCCCCAGTGTAGCCCGCCGCTCGATCGCGCGCACCAGCGCCGCGCCCATGTCGGCCGGACTGTCCGCCACCTCGATGCCGGCATCCCGCAGGGCGGCGAGCTTGGCCTCCGCCGTCCCCTTGCCGCCGGAGATGATGGCCCCCGCGTGCCCCATCCGCTTCCCCGGAGGCGCGGTGCGGCCGGCGATGAACGCGGCCACCGGCTTCGTGACGCGGGCCTTCACGTAGGCCGCCGCCTCTTCCTCGGCCGAGCCTCCGATCTCGCCCATCATCAGGATGGCGTGGGTGTCGGGGTCGT
>RFUD01000041.1 GCA_009923125.1 Planctomycetia bacterium | reverse complement strand
GGTGACGGCGACGCGGTCGGGGGAGAGCCCGGCGATCGATGCGGCCACGAGCACACGAATCGCCTGCACGCGGGTCGCGTCGAGCTCGGCGTCGGGCTGCGTGCGGATGCTGACGCTCGCCGTCTTGACGCTGCCGCCGGTGAGGCCAGGCTGCTGCTCCATGTCGTACAGCACGGCGGCCCGCTCGATGCCGGGCATCGAACAGAGCACCAGCGACAGCTCGTCCTGCGTGGCCACGCGCAGGAGTTCCGCCTGGATCGCGCGGCTCTGCCAGGGGCTGTTGCTGGCGAGCGCCCGTCGCAGGCTGCCGCCGAACTCGCGTGGCAGGGCTTCGGCATCCACGAGGGCCCGCATGTAGGCGCTCTGCCGGCTGCGCGGCACGTGCACGCGTCCCCCTTCGGTGCGGTAGTCGGTGAGCTGGGCGCGGTCGAAGGCGGCCTCCATGAGGGCGAGCTCCGACGACGGCAGCACGCTCCCGGCGAGGAGTTCGACCTCCTCACGGATCGGCTGGCCGCGCAGCAGCCAGGCGGCCCAGCCGAGCGAGGCGGCGACCAGTCCGAGGGCGATCACCTGGGCGGGTGTCAGGAACGTGGGGCGGCGGTCCGTGGAGAAGGGGCGTGCATCCATGCACTGGGCATCCCGGGTGGAGTGGTTGATCGCCTAGGCGGCGCGTCTCCGCAGGCGACGGTGCGGGAGGCGGAGCGTGACGGCCCGTCCGCCCTCCGGGCAGGCGGCGTTCGTCAGGGAACCGCCCACGGCGCCGAGCAGCGCCTGCAACGCCGGGTCGCCGGCGATGCCGCCCGGCGGCCCGGAGTCCGCGACCTCGATTTCGATCGTGTCGGCATGCTCGATGCTCGTGACGACCACCTCGCGCACTTGCGGCGCGTCGCTCTCGGCGGCGGGCCGCGAGGCATTCTCGAAGGCCGCCAGGAACAGCCCCGCGAGGATGTCGCGGATCGTGGCCGGATCGACCTGCAGCACGTGGCGATCGGCGACGTCCACCGTCACCGCGCACGCCGGAAGGCCCCGCGCGGCGCAGGCCAGGCGGACCTCGTGCAGGATCGCCTCGACGAGTCCGCGCGGCGGCACCATCGGCAGGATCATGCGGGCGGGGGAATCGTCGTGAGTACGGGACGTCATGATGCGGTCGCCGAGGGGGTGAGGGCCGACGTGCCGCAGATCTCATCCATGAGCCAGCGGTTGACGTCGGCGAGGATCGCCGGCGAGCGGTCGTTCGATCCTGGGTAGATCCGCATCGACAGCATTGCACCCGCGGCGTGGAACACCCGCAGCGTGCGGTCGGTGTGGCGGGCGACTTCCGGGTCGGCGGTGCGATGGCAGCACCACAGCATCGGCAGGCGGCGGACGTCGGCGAGTCGGGCGAACAGGCCCTCGGCGAGCGGGAACGGACCCCCGAGCGACACGACCCCGGCGAACGCGTCGGGGTGGCGGCAGGCGATCCGGAACGCATCGCTGCCGCCGGCACCCTGCCCCACGAGATACACGCGCCGCGGATGGACGCTCGCCCTGTCGCGCATCCTGTCGATCGCTTCCCACAGCGGCTCGTCGCCCGTGTGGGAGGCGAAAGCGGGGATGACGGCGAGATAGTTGCGCAGGCTCAGCCGCTTCATCGTGCGGCCGAGGTCGAACGGCTGCGATCGGTCGGGAATCCAGACGAGGAGCGGGTAGTCGTATCCGGGCTCGTAGCCCTGCGGCGTGAACACCGCGTCGGGTCCCATCCAGTCGAGAGGCGCGGCGAACCGCTGGCGACGCGCGCGTGTGGAGAGCCGGTGGTCCATGGAGGATCTCGCTGGAGGACGTCGGCAGGCGCGGGGCGGATCGCCGCCCCGGGGACCGACGCGGGCGGGTTGTAGTGAAACCCGCGACCGCGGGCAACGTCACGCTCCGCGGCGCCGCCCGGCTCCGGCAGTCTCGGCAAGCAGGGCAAGAGGCGGCCGCGCGGCAACTAGCCGACGAGCCGGTTCATCGCGGCGACGAGATCCTTGACGGCCGTGATGCTCTTGTCCAGGGCGGCCCGTTCGTCCGGAAGCAACGACAGTTCGATCACCTTTTCCACGCCGCCACTGCCCAGGATCACCGGCACGCCGACGAAGTAGCCACCCACGCCGTATTCCTTGTCGCAGTAGGCCGCGCAGGGGACGAGCCGCTTCTTGTCGCGCACGACGGCCTCGACCATCTGCGCCGTGGCCGCCGCCGGGGCGTAGTAGGCGCTGCCGGTCTTCAGCAGGCCCACGATCTCGGCGCCCCCGTTGCGGGCCCGCGTCACGATCGCGTCGAGCTTGTCCTTGGCGATGAGCTGCGTGACCGGGATGCCGCCCACGCTGGTGCAGCTCGGGATCGGCACCATCGTGTCGCCATGGCCGCCGAGGAGCATCGCGGCGATGTCCTCGACGCTCACGCCGAGTTCCATCGCCAGGAACGCCCGGTAGCGGGCGGTGTCGAGGATGCCGGCCTGGCCGATGACCCGGGCCGCCGGAAAGCCGGTGACCTGGAAGGTCCGCTGGACCATGGCATCGAGGGGGTTCGAGACGACGATCACGACGGCCTGCGGGCTCGTGTCGCGGACCTGGGCGGCGACGTCGCCCACGATCTTGGCGTTGGTCGAGAGCAGGTCGTCACGGCTCATCCCGGGCTTGCGGGCGATGCCGGCCGTGACCACGACCACGTCGCTGCCGGCCGTGTCGGCCCAGTTCGTGGTGCCCGTGAGCTTGGCGTCGAACCCCATGATCGGCGACGCCTGGAAGAGGTCGAGCGCCTTGCCCGCCGGCATGCCCTCGGTGGCCGGGATGTCGAGCAGCACGACATCGCCGAGTTCGGCGGCGGCACACCAGTGGGCCGTGGTCGCACCGACGTTGCCGGCACCGATGATCGAAATCTTCGCGCGTCGCATGACGAGTCTCCTCGGGATGGATGGTCGGGCGGAGTTTCGCCCCGCCCCGTCGCGCCGACAAGCCCCGTGCGCCGGCTACGGCAGTTGGAGCTTGTCGGGCAGGCCGGCCCGCTGCCGTTCCCGCTCCCGGCGGGCGTCGCGGCCGTACCGCCAGGCACCGACGGCGAGCACGAGCCCGACGAGACCGGCGAGTCCGAGGAACACCCATCCGAGGAGGCTCGTGGCCCCCGCCGCCGACGGCTCCGGCATCCACACGGCCCGCGTGCCGATCACCAGCGGCGTTTCCTGACGCCCGTCGGCGGCCCCCTGCTCGCCCCCGTTCTCGCGGCGGACCTTCGGCAACGGGTAGGCGTAGCGCTTCATCGCGAAGCCGGTGACCCGCACCTGCTCGTTGATCGCCTGCCCGGTGGGCATGCCCGCGGGCAGTTCGCGGACGCAGCACACGATGGGATAGGTCTCCTGCAGCCGGTCGTTGATCCTGATCAGCGATGTGGGGACGAAGACGTAGAGCTCCCAATAGTGGTCGCCCCCGATCTCCCGGCGGCGGCGCGGCTCGTCGATCTGGATCCGTGTCGCCCGCCGCGCCGTGCCCTGGAACGTGACGGGATCGCCGCGGTGCTTCGCGAACCAGCCGCGTGCCGGATCGATGAGCGACAGCGCGTCCGTCACCGGTCCGGCCGCCGCCTCGGGCGTGGCCCGCGGACCGCGGCCGACGGCCGCCAGCAGCGCGTAGAAGGCGTCGGTGTCGCCGGCGACGAGTTTCTGGCCATCCACGACACCGTCGAAGAGCCCGTAATCCATCCCCAGGTCGCCGAGGGGGGTGGGTGGATGCCACGCCACGCGTCTGGCGGCGATCAGCAGCGACGCCGGCTCGGCGGGCCATGCCGCCCGGGATCCGGCGGGCGGGTCCGGCGTCGGGCCCGCGGACTTCGACAGGGCGATCCCCACCACCGACACCCGCTCGTCGATCGGCTCCCAGCGGGGCCACGACCGGGGCACGGCGTCGGCGATGACGTCCACGTTTCCATGCGGAGTGCGGACACGCACGAGGTCGATCGCGGGCCGATTGGCGATCTCGGCGAGGGCGGGCGGCAGCGGCAGCGGCGCCGCGAGCACCGCCCGGCCCTCGATCCGCACGAGCACGTCGCCCGCGTCCGTCGCGGCGTCGGCCGGCGACGCCTTCTCGACCCAGCCGGCGTAGGCGTCGGCTGGGGCGAGCGCCAACCGGGCGAGCAATCGCAGGCAGAGTTGCAGCTTCGCGTCGCTCCACGGGCCGGCCGCCTCGAGCCCGTCGCGGGACCCCCGATCCAGTCTCCAGGTGGCGAGGAAGTCGGCCGGCGAGGTGGCCGTTTGGGCCGGCGCCGTCGCGGCCACCATGAGCGACAGGGCCACGACGCACGACGTCCGAAGCATGCGGGCGAGGCCGCGGGATGCGATCACGGAAACGGCTCCTCGGGGACCGGGGGCGGTGCCCGCGCGACTTTCGCTTCTGCGGCCATGCGGCCGAGCGCCTCGGCGGGTGAGACAATGTCGTCGTCGGCGAGCGTCGCCGAGAGATTTTCGGGTGGCGGCTCCGGCTTGGGCAACGGTCCCCGGGCCGCCAGCCGCATCGCCAGCAGCGTCGCCACCACGAGGCCCGCCATCGCGGCCAGCGCGTAGCCGCCCAGGCCGGTTCCGCCCGGCGGCGGCTGTTTCAGCGGCCGCCAATCCGGCTCCAGGGCCATCACGAGCGGCGCGGTTCGGATCGTGTCCTTGGCCTCGTACGCCCAACGCTTGAAGAAGTAGCCCACGACCTCCACCGGCTCCCGGACCTGCATGCCCGTGGGCATCCCGGCCGGCAGCCGCAGAAAGTAGACGACGATCGGCGAGGCCGGGCCGTCGTCGGGCTCGACCCAGGCCTGCCAGTAGGCGTTGATGTCGTAGCCGTTGGGGGGTGCCTCGACCCGCTGGAGGCGGTGCACCGTCCCGGAGAACCGGACCAATCGGCCGCGGAAACTCTTCGGCTGGCCGAACAGCTCGATGAAACTCACGCGGCGGGCGTCCGACCGCCGGAGGGACGCCGCGTCACCCGACCGCAGCGTCATCCAGATCTGGAACCACGCGTCCTCGTCGTCGGGTCGGAAGACCGTGTCATCGCGGACCTCGGCGAGACTGCTGGCCGACGCCCCCACCTCCTCCGCCTCGGCGACGAACGGCTCCGGCTCCGCCTCGATCACCACCGCGTCCGTGACCGTGCGTTCGAGATGTGCATCCTTGAGTCGAGTGTCCACCTGCCGGACGTCCGCCACGGGAGGCGGCCTCAACCAGGCCCGCTCGATCCAGCCGAGCGCGAGGAACACCAACAGGGCGGGCGGCATGAACCGCCAGAACAACCGCCGGCGCTCCGCACCGGCCAGGTAGTTGCGCGGCGCCGGCCGGTTCACGATTCCGCCGCGCCGCGCGTGACAGGTGCGGAGTTCGGGCCGCCGGCCGACTGCTCCCGCTGCTGCCTCCGCATCTCGCGCCACACATAGACTCCGAACGAACTGACCAGCGTGAAGGGCATCGCGAGCATGATCAGGATGCTGTAGAAGTAGCCGCGGGCGAGATTCATCCCTTCGGGATCGCTGGCGGCGAGGCCGTCCTTGCAGTTGGGGCAGCCGAACGCCTCGGCCGCGGTGAAGGCGGCGACGAGCAGGCAGGCGGTGGCGAGGCCGCGAAACCTCATGCCGGAATCTCCCATGCCCGAATTATAGGCCGGCCGCCGCCGCGGGGGCGGCTCCGGGAAACAGGTGGTAGAGCATCGCGTAAATCACGACGCCGGTGACGGACACGTAGAGCCAGATCGGCATGGTGATCCTGCCCAGGCGGCGGTGGGCCTCCCAGCGGCCCTTCCAGGCCAGGAAGAACATCCGCAGCGCCAGGATCGGGACGAACACCGCGAGCACGATGTGCGTGATCAGGATCGTGAAATACACGGTGCGGACCGCGCCCTGGCCGCGAAATGGCACGTGGCCCACGAGGTAGTGGTACGTCAGGTAGCACACCAGAAACACCGCCGACACGGCGAAGGCGGCGATCATCGCGGCGCGGTGCACGCGCCACTGGCCCCGCGCGATCGCGATCCACCCGGCGACGAGCAGCAGCGTCGAGACCGCGTTGAGCACGGCATTGGTCGTGGCCAGGGGGTGCACCGCCGAAAGGCCGTTCATGGTTTCGCCTCCGCAAGCACGTCACGAATCAGTTTCTTGAGCAGTTCGACGCGGTCCGGCTGCAGCAGGTGGTAACCGCCGCGGAGCCGACCCTCGCGGTCGAACACCACGCCACGCTCGGAGTGCACGCCCACCTCCGCCGGCAGGAAGAACGTCTCGTTGGCCACTTTCCGGATCACGGCCATGTCGCCGGTGAGGAACTTCCAGCGTTCGGGTTTGGCCTCGAAACGGTCTGCATAGCGGCGCAGGACGTCGGGGGTGTCGTTGTCGGGGTCGCACGTCAGGCTCACGGCGACGAACTCGGGATCGTCGATCTCGCGGAGGATGTCGGCGATCGCCTGATTCTCCCGGAAACAGGGGCCGGGGCAGTTCGAGAAGAAGACGCTCCCGAGCCACACCTTTCCCTTCAGGCTCGCCGAGTCGAAGGGCTCGCCCCGCTGGTCGGTGAGCGTGAACGGCGCCGCCGGCTTGCCGGGCTCGACCTTTTCGACGACCGGCTGCGGCGGTTCGGGCTTCGCCCCGAGGGGCCGATCAATCGCCCGCTCCGGCGGCTTCGAGCAGCCAAGCCCGAACGCGAGGGCGAGGAGGGCCACAGCGAACGTCCGGCGACGGGGCGTGGGCAGCCCCGAACCCCCGCGACTGAGATGCGCGATCCGCATGCCCACTAGTGCGCCTGATCCGACAGGAGCTTCGCCTCGGCGGCCTGCTGCAGCAGCCGCACGTCCGACTGGCGGGCCATGTGCAGGGCCCGCTCCTGCGCCACCATGCGGTTCCGCAGGCCGACGTCCGGCACGAGCATGATGGCGAGGAACACCGCCATCATCGCGGCCGGGATCGTGAGCACGTACTTCCAATTGGCCTCCCACAGCACGTGCATGAAGAACAGCACCACCAGCATCGCCTTGGTGCAGGAGACGGCCATCATGAACGCCCAGCCGACGTGCGGCTCGTCGCGCCACGGCCAGAACGACGAGTAGGTGAGAAACGACATCGTCGTCAGCCCGCACAACGCCGCGAACACGAGCAGGTATTTGCCGACCCCGCCGTGGCCGTGGCCGTCTTCGTGGCCCTGCGCGGCATGCTCCAGCGTCTCGTCGGCGGTCTCGCCCGCCCGTGTGACGGGGCCGTGAGGGTCGTGCGCGTGGTGTGTCATGAGGTTCCTCGGGCGAGTGATGCTGGATGCGGGTCAGAACAGGTAGAGCAGCGGAAACAGGAAAATCCACACGAGATCGACGAAGTGCCAGTACAGGCCGGCGTTCTCGATCATGCCGGCCCGCTTCGGTCCGAGGCGATACAGCAGCAGGATCGCGAACACGATCAGGCCCACGAGCACGTGGATGGCGTGGAACCCGGTGAGGAAGAAGTAGGTGCTGGCCCACATGTTGCCGCCGGGGATGACGGCGGGCAGTTTGAGCCACGGGAACGTGTCGTTGAGGCCGTGGGGGCCGTGGCCGCCATGGGCGCCGGCGCCGTCGGCGGGCAGGGGCATCACCTGATCGGCCACGACGGCCAGGTCGAACGGCTGCTGGTCGGGGCTGGCGACCATCTCCCGAACCTGCTTGAGCCGCCGCCGGGCCGAGATCTCCTCGGGCGAGAGCTTGTCCTCGGGAGTCTCGTCGAGTTCCTTCAGCCGGTCGATCATCGCCGGCTCGCCCAGGCGGGCCCGGACCGCCGAACCGTAGTACAGGTCCGGTTTCTCGAACACCCGGCTGCGGGGCGACCAGGGGTAGATGCCGTGCGAGAACTTGGCTTGGTACTCGAAGGCCTTCACCCCGAGGAACAGCGTGCCCAGGGCGAGCGTGAGCACCATCCACATCTTGGCGAGCCCCGTCTTGTTGGCGCGGGCGGCTTCGAGCGCGAGCACGATCGTGACGCTGGAGCAGATGAGCACGAACGTGTTGAACGCCCCGATGGGCTCCGACAAGTGGACGTGGTGCGGTTTCGGCCACACCGCCGCACCGAATCGGAGCACGACGTAGCTGCCGAGCAGGGCTGCGAAGAACATGATCTCGGTGGACAGGAACAGCCACATGATCAGCTTGCCCTTCGACAGCGGCAGGCCGGGCTGGTACTGGAGCGTGACGTGGCCGTGGTGGCCGTGATCGCCTCCGTGGTGGTCGGGGTCGTGGGGGATCGAGATCGCGGAGGCGTTCATGACGGTTCCGGCCGGAATCGGGTGGGGAGTGGGGAGTTCAACGAGGCTGACCGAACAGCACCGCGGCGGTGAGCAGGGCCAGCAGGGAGCCGAGTGAAACGAGCAGCAGGCTGCGGGCGGAGGCGTCGTCCCGCCGGATGGCGAACCCGACCGCGGCACCACAATACACCAGGGCGGCCACGGCCGCAGCCAGAAACAGCCGCACGCTGCCCGACGGCACCGCGAGCACGAGGCTCACCGGGATCATCGCCAGGGCGGCCGCGAGCGACTGGCCCGCGGCCCGCAGCCCGCTGGGATCGTCCACGGTCAGCATTCGCAGCCCGGCGGCGGCGTACTGCCTACGGTAAAGCCAGGCGATCGCCATGAAGTGGGGAAATTGCCAGAGGTACAGCACGGTCGCCAGGGCGGCGGCCGTCAGGCCTCCGGCGGCCTCACCGGCGGCGAGCCTTGCCGGGCCGTCGGCCGCGAGCCAGCCGATCGCCACCGGCAGCGCCCCGGCGACCGCCCCGACGGCCGTGTTGAGCGGCGTGCGTTTCTTGAGCGGCGTGTAGACGATCACGTACAAGAGCCAGGTCGCCACGGCCGCGGACGCCGCGGCCCATCCGGCGGACGCCGTCGCCAGTGCCGTGCCCGCCGCGAGGGACACCGCGGTGATCACCCAGCCGCCGGCGACGGAGAGCCGACCCGCCGCGATCGGCCGCCGGGCCGTGCGCGGCATGAGCCGGTCGGTGTCGCGCTCCAGGATCTGGTTGGCGATGCTCGAACTGGCGGCGACGAGGGCGGTGCCGGCGAGCAGGCCCAGCAGGTGCACGCCGCCGCCGCGGTCACCGCCGGTGAGCCAGTAGGCGGTGACCACCGTCGCCAGGACCATGAGCGCGATCCGCGGCCGGGTAAGACGCGACAGGTCGCCGATGGCCGCTCCGACGCCCGCCCGCAGCCGCGCGATCTCGGCATCGGACTCCGTGGGCTGGATGAGCACCGCGGGCTCCGCCATCGACAGCGGCGAGACGTTGCTCATGCGACCCCCCTTGCCCGGGGGCGGTGGAACAGCCCCGCGGCGACCGCCAACGCGACGGACCCGCCGAGGATCAGCATGCCGAGCACCACGTGGCCGGTGACGACGAGGGCGCCGCGCGGGCTGCGGGCCGCGATCGGCTCGGCCGGCAGCCAGGAGGCGGGCAGCAATCCCGACGGCACGCCCCAGGAGACGAACCACGCCCCGAGTCCGAGCAGCAGTTGGCACACGACCAACGCGGCGATCGCCACCGCCCAGCGGAAGGCGGCCCGCGAGCCCTGCCTGCGGCACACCGGCACGGCGGCCCACGACAGTCCGGCGACCGCCACCGCGCCCAGGATGTGAAACGCCACGAGCCAGCGGAACGTGGCCGGGGTGATGGTCGCCGCGTCGAGGTGGCGGAGCTGGGCGCCGGCCACCAACTGCACGTAGGCCGCGGCGGCGAGTGCCACCGTGACGCGGAGGGCGAGCGGGCCGGATGGCGCGGCGGCGCGGGCCCGATTCGCCACCAGCGCGGCCACCGCCACCGTCACGGCGAAGAACAGCGGGCCGGTGCAGGCATGGACCTTGGCGACCGTCTTGTCATCGAGCAGCACCCGCGCTCCGCCGAGCGCCCCCTGCAGCACCACGAGCAGCACCGCGGCCACGACGAGCGACCGCACCGTGGCGCTCGGCTCGCGGAGCCAGACGACCGCCGCCAGCGCCAGCGTGATGATGCCGACGGTCGCGCCGAGCAGCCTGTGCCCGTGCTCGAGGAACAGGTCCCACGGGCCGAAGAACCACTCCGCGAACGGGAACAGGAACATGTTGTGGCCGTAGGTGGCCGGCCAGTCCGGCACCGCCATGGCCGCGTCATAGGTCGTGACCAGGGCCCCGAAGCAGAGCAGCACCGCCGTCACGCCCACGAGCAGGCAGGCGAGCGGGAACGTCCAGTTGAAGCCTGCTGAGGTCATGCATCCACGCTCAGTGCGCCGCCGCCAGCGCGGCGGCGGCCGCGTTCGGAGGGTCGGTCTGCATGAGGTGGTCCTTCTCCATACCCGGCACGGAGTACTCGTACGGACCGCGGTGGACCACCGGCTGGAAGTCGAAGTTGCCGTGGCCCGGCGGGCTGGGAGCGGTCCACTCCAGCGTGTTGGCATTCCACGGGTTCCGCCCCGCGACCGGCCCGAAGAACATGCTCCAGAAGAAGTTCGCCGCGAAGATGATCTGCGTGGCGACCATCCCGATGGCACACCAGGTCATGAACGCATTCAGCGGTTGGAGGTGGTGAAACGTCTCGTAGTGGTACGCATCGGCGAGCCGGCGGGGGAACCCGACCGCCCCCAGGATGTGCATCGTGAAGAACGTGCCGTTCATGAACAGGAAGGTGAGGAAGAAGTGGACCTTCCCCCAGAACTCGTTCATCGTGCGGCCGAACATCTTGGGGAACCAGTAGTAGATCCCGGCGAACACGCCCATCGCGGTGCCGGCGAACAGCACGTAGTGGAAGTGGGCCACGATGAAGTAGGTGTCGTGGATGAAGATGTCGACCGGCGTGGCGGCCATGAAGATGCCCGACAGGCCGCCGATGATGAACATCGAGACGAACGACAGGGCGAAGAGCATCGCGGTGGTGAACTGGATGCGGCCGCCCCAGATGGTGCCCAGCCAGTTGAACGTCTTCACCGCGCTCGGCAGGGCGATCATCATCGTCGAAACCATGAACGTGATGCCCAGCGCGGGGTTCATGCCCGAGATGAACATGT
>RFUD01000005.1 GCA_009923125.1 Planctomycetia bacterium | reverse complement strand
ACGCCGTCCAGGTGCGGCACTACGAGCTCCGTTGGCTGGCCGATGCCGAGGCGGCACCGCTTGCAGGCATCGTGCTGCGGGCCGACGGCACGCCGGCCGCCGCGGCCATCGTCCGCATCGACGACTGGTGGGACACGGCCGCGGCGGTGGGAAGATTTCATCGGCCACGTCCCGGGCCACCGCCGCGTAGGCCTCGAGATGAGCCGGTGAGAGCACGAGCCCTTCGGCGAGATTGTCGAATCCGTGCCGCTCCGTGTCGGCCGGAAAGCCGACGGGCAGGAGGAACGAGGGCAGATGGCAGAGCCGCCGGATGGTGGCGACGTATTCGCCACGATTGAGCCGACGCGGCGGTGTGCCGCCAAAGGGCGTGTAAGCGACGAGCGGTGGGTTGAGAAAGGAAACGAGTGCATCTCGTTCGGCGGGCGTGGCTGGTTCCACGTCGGGCGGCGGCATCCGCCGATCTTCGATCACCTCGACGACCCGGCTCCAGAGGCCGACCTGGTCGGCCGCAGACCAATCGATCGCCCGCACGTCGAGCCGCACACCGGCCTCGGCGTTGTCGCCGGTGTGGCAGTCGAGACACCGTGCGGCAAGCACCGCATGCACGGCATCCGGGATTCGCGCCGGCTCGTCGGCCCGCACCGCCAGCGTGGTGGCGGCAAGGATGACGACGGCGCACACAAGCCGCCCCATCAGAGCAGGACCTCGTTCATGTTCTTCGAAGCGTTCGAGAAGCGTTCAGTCTCGACGCCCAGCCGCTGCAACAGTGTGACGTAAAGGTCTCCAAGCAGCGGTGCGCCGGGCTGCTTCGGATCGACCGCGACGTGGCTGCCGTGCTTGAGGCCGCCACCAGCGACGAGCGTGGGCAGGTTCGTGTTGCTGTGGCGGCTCGCGTCGCCCATGCCCGTGCCGACGAGCACGATCGTGTCGTCGAGCAGCGACTTTCCTTCGGGAGTCTTTTTGTCGTGGAGCTGTTTCAGGAACCCGGCGAGGCAGTGGATATGGGCCGTTTCGATCGCGACGAGATCGCGGATCATCACCGGGTCGTTGCCGTGATGGGAGAGACCGTGGTAGCCGGCCACGAGTTGCCGGCCGTCGAGCGAGAACACCTGCCCAAGCCCGTGCAGGAACATCGTCATCACCCGCGTCTGCCCGCTCTCCAAGGCAAGAGCCATGAGGTCGTAGAGGATGCCCTCGGCCTCGATCTGCAGATTTGGGGTGATGGGATCGTAGTCGGGCAGTTTGTACGTCGTGGTGGCGGCGGGCTCGTTCAGGGCGGCGATCTGCCGCTCCATCCGCTTCTCCACGGCCCGCAGAGACTCGAAATACTCGTCGAGTTTCGCCCGGTCGCGCGGACCGAGCGACCGCTGCAGCCGATTGGCGTCGTCGAGCACCATGTCGAGAGAACTCTCGCCGCTCGTGAGCAGGTATTCGGTGCGGGCACGGTCGGCGTCGGACGTGAACAGCCGCCGGTAGAGCACGCTCGGCCGGTCGATCTGAGGCAGCCCGACGCCCTGCTTCGTGAAACTCATCGCCTGCGGGCCCTCGCCGGAGCCGGCGGTGAGTTCGATCGATGGGTAGCGTGTCTTCTGGCCGATCGAGTCGGCGATCATCTGATCGAGCGACCAGGAGCCGGGATTCATCCCGCAGAGGAAGTTGCTCCACGCGTTGTGGCCATTGGGGGCGCGGTGGTCGAGCCCGGAGAACACGGTGAACTGATCGCGGAGGCCGGCGAGCGGGGTGAGCGTGGGGGAAAGTTCGTAGTCGTGGCCCACCTGCTTGGGGAAGAACGCATTCTGGTGCCAGCCCAGGTACGTACCGATCGCGACGAAGTTCCGCGGTCCTTGGGTGGCCACTGCGGACGCCCCAAACGCCTCGAGCACCGGTAGGGCGACGACAGTCGCCCCGGCCCGGAGGAACTGCCGCCGACCAAGTCTGCCTGAGGCAGGATCACCAACCCGGCCACTACCCATGATGCTCACCATGAAGGCTCGGAGGGCGGAAACGCACGGTTCTTCGTATCCTAGCCGAGTTCTGGCACCTGGGGCCTTCCGAAACCCGCCCTTATTCTTCGTGATCGCGCCCGCCCGCTTGCCGGTGTGACTCGAGGATGAGTCTCGCGACGGCGCGGGCGTCGGCCTCTGCACAACTGGCAGCTCGCACCGTCACGCTCGAAATCCGGGCCTCCACCGCGATGCCCGTCCGGGGATCGACGGGCGACCGGCCGGGCCGGGCCGTGCTCGTGGCCAGAGCTTCGCCTGCCGCCAGACATACGTTCTCGCCAGTGTGTCGCAACACCACCCGCCAGGGGTCGCCTGCCGCCCGCTCGCTCCAGGCGCGGACCTCGCCGCCGAGCTCGACGAGATGGGACGATGAGCCGATTTCCTGGAGCCTTTCTCCGATCTGATCGACGGCATAGCCGGGGCCGATGCCCCCCAGGTCGATCGAGCCGAAGTCGCAGATTTTTCGCAGGGCGGGAGGCGTAAAGCGCAAGTCGAACTGACGCATGGCACCGATCCTCCCCGCACCAGCTGTGATGTCGAACGCGCCGCCGGTGTCGTCATGCACGCGGCGGGCGATCGACACCACGGCAACAAGGTCGGGTGCGACGTCGATCCACTCGCCGGGCTGTGCCGCATTGAACCGGCTCGCATCGGAGTCGGGCCGCCACGTGCTCAAGGCCCGGTCGAGCCTCGCGAGCACGTCCTCCACCTCGCGGTGCACTTCACCAAGCGACATCCCTTCCACGCGGCGGGCGAGTGTCACACGGTAGGTCGTGCCCATCGCCGGCCCAGCGAACGTGGGGAGATCCCCTGCCAAGGCTGGAAGGGAGACGACGAGGCCGAGGCACGCAACGACGCCTTTCATCTCGGCCACCAGTGGGCGAGGACCGCGGCGGCGAGGCAGGCGAGCATGACGCCGTCGCGCCACGTGAACCGGTCGGAGCGGCTGTTGAGCCGAAGGTGGTCGAGCAGCGCACCCGTCGGACAGGCATGGCGGCAGTAGGCCATCGGCCAGACGGCACTCGCGACGAGGCTCCCGCCGAAGATCACGAGGGCCGCGATCCCCGCGACGGTCGGCAGATACGCGTCGAATGGTTCGAGGTCAACGAGATTGAGCGGCAGGTGGAGCACGGCCGTGACGATCGCGAGCGCGAGCAGGGCCCAGGGCAGGGCGGTGAGCCACGGCCGCGCTGCGGCGGGAATGCTGCGCCGCGGCTTCGCGAACCGTACGAGCAGCTGTTGCGCGGCGCCGTGGGCGCAAAGGTGCGAGCAGTAGACGTTTTTTCGGGTCGTCGCCGGCAGGACGGCTGCGGCCGCCGCGAGGGCGGCGAGCACGACGGCACCGCGGGGCACGCCCGCCTGGGCCCAGCCCCAGAGTTGCGCCTGCGAGAGGAGGGCCCCGGCGCCGAATCCGAGATACGCGAGCACGGCGAGCGGCAGGGCGATCCGACCGAACCACACGCCGCGGAGCCTCGTGAACGCGGTGATGATTCCCACGGCGATCGCGCCGAGGGCGCCGAGCCGCGGACCATCCAGATCTCGCACGATCGTGCCGAGCGAGGAGTGGTTCTTGCCCGCAGTGCCAGCCTCGCGTCGGGCCTGCGCCGCGAGGACGATCCCCCGCGCCACGGCCTGGCTCGTCATCGTGGCGCCGCTCACGCCCTCGACGCCCGTGTTGCCGGGGTCGATGCCGGCGAGCTCCTCGAACGTCATCCCGCGGTAAACGCGGCGGAAGGCACGGTCGTCGCGCACGTAGCCGACGTAGGGCTCGTTGTCGTAGGTCGCGAGGACCGCGACGCCGGCGACTTTTCCCTGGGCATCGAAGCCGATCACGGCGTCGGTGGGCCCCTGGTAGCCGATCGTGCGGTCGGCCGCGGGGCTCGTGCGAAGCGCCCAGCCGAGCGGGATCCGGTCGGCCGCGAGGACACGGATCACGGCAGGGTCGCCGGCGTCGGGCTCGATCGCGACGGCATTCGGAAAGATTTTTCTTAGGTCGGCGAGCGTGGGAGAGGCGTCGAATCGGCTCGTGCTGGCCGAGCCGCCGAGCCGCAGCGACAGTCCCTCGGCCATCGCGAGGCAGGTGAGCGTGGAGCCACCGACAGCGTCGATGCGACCGGCTGCAAGGCTGGCGAGATCGTCAAGCGATTTTCCGCGGAGCGACGCGAGGAAGCGTGGGTCGCGTTCGATCGCCGCGACGTGGTCGCGGGTGTCGCGGCTCGAAAGAATCTCCACGCCCGCCACGTGGAGGTCGGCATCGCAAACGACGAGCAGATCGGTCGGCCCGGAGAAGCCGATCGCGGCGTCACCGGCCGGGGAGGTCTTGAAGATGGTGCCGACGCGTTCGCCCGAGTCGGCGAGGACGTCGCGGCCCCCCGCCACGGCATTCGAGTCGCCACCGATCGCCGCGGCGTCGGGCAGGTACGAGCGGATGCGGTCGATCGGGAGAGATGTGAGGTCGGCTCCCTGCTGGCGGCCGAGGAAGGAGACGTGCTCGACATGGACCAGCCACACGATCGCGGCGACGACGGCGAGGCGTGCCGCGTGGGCCAGGAGGAGACGGGGTTTCATGACCGGCAGTGTAGGACAGATTGCCCTACTTCGCGGGCACGAGCAGGACGGCGTCGGCGTGGGCGTTGCCCTTGGCACCGTCGGTCGAGATCACGACCACGCACTCATCGCCCTTGCCGAGCACGACCCTGCCGGCCGAGGCGAAGCCGTCGAGCGGCGCCGGCTTCTGCATGTCGAACCGCACGCTCGTCCGGCCCGACGCCGTCTCCACGAGCACCGGCACCGCCGAGCCGCGGTTTTCGTGCGGCTGCCAGGAGACGAGCACGTCGTACGTGCCAGCCGCTGGAGCCTGCAGTTCGTACTTGGCCGTGGCCCCGGAATCCGGGCCTGCGTAGTGGTAGCCCACGCCGACGTAGCCCTTGAGTCCATGCCCCGACTGCCAGTTGCCCTCCCGCACCGCCTCGATGTCGTCGCACACGACCGCTCGCTTCTCGCGGGCGAGTTTCCGGGGATCGATGCCCGTCGGCGGGCCTTCGGGGGCCGCCAGCGGCAGGGCGTCGGGCGGGATGTCGATTGCCGACTGGAGCGTCGCCCGTCGGGCCTTGCCGGGGAGCTGCAGCAGTTCGTGCATCTCGTCCCAATGTTTCTCGTAGACGCCGCGGGGCGTGGTGCCGTGCTTCACGGCCACACTCGCGGCCTTGCCGACCACCTCCCCCATCATCCCGCAGGTCTTCATCACCCGCACGGTGCCGAGCGCCTCGTGCGTGACGGACACGCAGCGGCCGGCCATGAACAGGTTGTCCAGGTCCTTCGAGTAGAAGCAGCGATAGGGCACGGGATAGCCGTAGGTGCGATCCACCCGCTGATCGTGCACGGCGATCGAGATAAACGGATTGTCGGGAAACTTCGCTGCGTATTCCTTCTTGGGGTAGTGCAGGTCGATCGACCAGGTGCTGGGCACGCAGCCGTCGGGGAACTCACGCTTGGTCACGATGTCGTCCTGCGTGAGCACCACGTCTCCCGTGATGCGGCGGCTCTCGCGCGGACCGCCCACGTATGCGACCCAGGTGAGCACGGCGTTCTTGTGGTCGGCGGCGCCGTCACCGTTTTTCATGGCGTTGAACGCACCGAACACGGCCCGCAGGTTCCAGTCGCGGATCCCCTCCGCGTCGGCCAGCGGATCCTTGTCGAATCCGCTCTCCCAAAACCACTGCCCGTGGTGGTCGCGCGGGTAGGGAAAGTCGTCCATCGTGAGCGGCAGCGCCCAGGGTGTCGTGGGGAATGTCTGCGGGCTGTCCAGTTCATCCCACGCCCACATGTTACTCATCCCCATCCGGCCCTTCGGCTCCATCACGGTCTCGGCCCCGGCGAGGTGGCCGATCGTGGCGTGGCCGGTGGCATCGCAGAAAAACGTGCCGGTGAAGCGCAGTTCGCGGCCGGTCTTCACGTCGAGGCAGGTGACGCTCTTGATGCGGCTCCCCTGCTTCTCGACCGCGAACGCGTGCGTGTTCAGAAACAGGTCGATGTTCGCCTCGTCGCGGACGATCTTTTCCTTCTTCGCGTCGCCGAACTCCTCGAACGTGCCGGGGCTCTTCTTGGCGTGATCGCAAAACTCCTCGATGATCTCGCCGATTCGCGGATACTTGCCGCGGCGGATCAAGCCCATCGCCCACACGCGGACCTCGCTCGAGCCGTTGCCGCCGAGTACGCCCCGATCCTGGATGAGCGCCACCTTGAGGCCCATGCGGGCCGCGGAGATCGCGGCGCCCATGCCGGCATAGCCGCCGCCGACCACGACGAGATCGTAGGGGCCCACCTCCTTGGGCGTTGCGGGCAACCCCAGAGCTGACCGCCGCCACGCAGCGAGGATTGCCGAATCATTCGGCGGTGGTGAGGCATCAGTCGTGAGCACGATGCAGTCGCAGCGGCCGTCGAAGCCGGTGAGATCGTGGAGCGCGATCGTCGCCTCGCCCGCGGGCAGCGTGACGCTGCCGCCGTCGTGCCAGTCCCAGGCCGCGCCCTTCGTGCCGAACGTCTCGCTGAGGGCCTTGCCGTTCACGAGCACCTGAAATTTTCCGGGCGTGCCGGGAGCATTCCACCGGGCCACCCAATCCTTTGTGCGCACGAACACTCTATAGGTACCGGCCGCGGGAATCGCGACCTTCGTGGTCGCGTCGGCGACGGGTTTGCCGAGACCGTGGGCGATGAGATATGGCGAGCCCATCTCGCGGATGAACTGTGTGTCGAGGCCCCAGCCGCCATGGTCGGCGAAACTCTCGGCCTCGACGAGGACGGTCGCGGCGGAAGCCGTCTGAACGAGGGCCAGCAAGGCGATGAAAGCTTTCACGATGCGGATCATGGGTTCGCGTCCTCAACGCTTGGGGGGTGTGGTCGGTCCGGCAGTTTTCTTGGGCTTCTCCGCCGTGCGTGGCACCTCGAAATCGATGGTGGCCGCCTTGGCCGGCAGTTCAACGGTCGTCGTGTACTCGGGGAACAACGGTTTGCCTTCGACGAATTCACCCACCGGGATGCCGTCGAATCCCGTGATGCGCACGACCTGCGGGCCGCCCACGGCGCCCATGCGGGCAAACGTCGCGAAGCGGCCAGCGACGATGTTGCCATAGCCACCGGGGCCGCCGTTGCCCGCCGCCGCATCGGGCTCGAACACGATCCGACCGGCCGGAACGGGTTTGCCGTCGAACGTCACCTGTCCGCTGACCGCGAACCGTGGCGGCCCATCCTGCCGCGACGAGCAACCGAAGGACGACGACAGCAGGCTCGTGAGGAGGATCGCCCACGACGTCATGCACGAGCAAACCCGCCGTGTCACAGCCCACCCTTGTCGGTCTTGGCGCTCGCCCGCGCCCCGAAATTCCGATACAGGGAGAGCGAGATCGATTCGCTCACGAACGTGGTCGCACCGTCGGCGGTGGCGAACTGCGCGCCTCCGGTGTGATTGCTGCCGAACGTGGATTGCGGCGTGGTGAGATACTCACCCGAAAAATTGTTGGAAACCGCCGGATCGAACTGCGACGAGTTGATCCCGTTCATCGTCGCGCACAGGCCCACGGCGACGGAGTAGCCGGTGTAGACGCGGAGCGATGAGTCCCACGACTGCGAAGGAAATCCCGTCGGCGGGCTCGCCAAGACGGTGGCTGCCGAGTAGTCCTGATGGGGCATGTATTTCGTCTCGCCGATCAGGGCGACGTGCGACGTGCCGTCGAGAATATCCTTGACGCGAATCTTGGAGTTGTTGAAGAAAATGCCGTTGTCGAAGAATACGCGTGGAGCGATCGACATGCATGCGTAGCCCAGGGCCGAGGCCGACTGGGCGGAATACGGGCCGCCTCCCTGGCAGGCCGCATAGTTGGAGTTGCAGGCGTCGGCGCGGGAGTTCTTGTCTGACGGGCACTGGAAGTTGGCGTTGGGCTTGAACTGCTTGGCCACGTTCGGGCTCGTGCCCGTGGTGAGTTCCCACGTCGTCGGGATGAATGGGGCGTTGATCGAGTAGGCATCGTAGCGGGGCTGGTCGCCCATGAACGGCAGGATGAGCACCGACCAGGGCGGGCCACCGTCCTTCGTCACGCCGCCGCCCGGAGTATTGGCGAGGCACGAACCGCTGACGAGCGGATCGGTGACCTTCGTGATCCCACCAGCCGGAAACGCCCCGCGCGCGTCGTGATGCGAGTGCATCGCGAGGGCGATTTGCCGCAGCTTGTTGCTGCACGCCGAGCGACGGGACGATTCACGGGCGCTTTGCACCGCCGGCAGGAGCAGGCCCACGAGCACTCCGATGATCGCGATCACGACCAGGAGCTCGACGAGGGTGAAGCCGCGGCGAATCCTCACGGTCCGACGCCTCCGCTTCATTTTCTCCGGCGACCTCTCAGAGCCCAGCCGGCGAGGGCGATGCCGACACCGGCAAGAGCGATGGCACCCGGCTCGGGGACGACCACCATCTGCATCACCTGCCCGCCGTTGGCGGCGACTGTGGTGACCGAGACGGTCTTCGCCGAGTCATATTGGGCGAGCGTCTTGTAGGCCGAGCCATTGTAGAGCGTGGACCCAGCCGCGTCCTGCACGAAGTATTGGTACGTCGCACTGGAGATGCTGTTCAGGAAGTCGGATTGGAGCGACGTGAAGAAGCCGCCCGTCAGGGTGCCGAGTTCGACGGCCGACTGCGTGAAGTAGATGTTCACGGTGTTGGCCGAGGTGAGCGCCGTCGTGAACGGCGTGCCTCCGGTGAGGCTGAGCAGATCGTTGCCACTGGCCGAAGCGCTCGCATAGTTGGGGGCAGCCTGCGTGAACTCGAACGCGAACGACAGGCCACCCGTAGGATCGACGCTCGGGGCGGTGAGAATGCCGGGCGAGTTGCCGGGGCCCACGAGGCCGGCACCGCTGATCGCCCCCACGCTGCCGCTTCCGCCGAGCGAGGTGCTGCCCGAGAGGGCCACGGACGAGAGGATCGAGCCATTGACCACGAGCGAGCCGGCTGCGACGGAGGTGGCGCCGGTGTACGTGCTCGAGCCCCCGAGGACGAGCGTGCCGACGCCCGCCTTCGTGAGGCCGTAGCCGTTGCCACCGTCGCCGATCGCGCCTGTGAAGTTGATCGCCGGGCTGCCGGTGCCGCTCGTGTCGACGGTGAACGTGCGGCTGCCGCCGGAGAGCGTGACCGGGCCGGTGACCGTGAGGCTCTTGTCGTCGTTCCCGCCGTTGGAGAAGAACGTCGTGTTGGCGGTCACGTTCACGGCATTGCCGATGGTGCGGGCGGCCCCGGTCGTGGACCGCAGGCTCCCGCCGGCGAGCGTGAGCACGCCGGTGCCGAACGCGCCGCTCGTCGGTGCTCCCGCCGGGCCTGTCGAGTTATTGGCCACGACCACCTGTGATCCGGCCTGGAGCGCGACACCACCGGAGTTCGTGTTCGCACCCTGCAGCACCAGGAGCGAGGAACCGGAGGCGACGGTCAGTGCTCCCGTTCCGGAGATCTGGCCACCCAAGAACCAGAACGCGGCCCCTGGATTCACCAACGTGCCTCCGGAGGAGCCGAGCAATATCGGCCGGGAGAGGATCTGGTTGACCGCGTTGGTACCCGTATACGCGAGTGTCGCGCCGTTCAGGGCCACGGTGCCGGAGAGGCCGGCCCAGACCGAATCGGTCGTGAAGGCGAGCGTGCCGGCGTTGACGGTCGTGTTGCCCCCGTAGGCATTTGAGCCGGAGAGCGTGAGCGTGCCGGCGCCGCTCTTCACGAGGCCCGCCGAGTTTGTGTTGTTGATGACACCAGCGAACGTCACGTCCTGGCCGTTCGTGTCGACCTGGATCGCGGACGAACTGCCGCGGATCATGCCGGAGACGTCGGTCGAGACCCCTGCGCCATACTGCAGCGTGCCGCCTGTGAACGACACCGTGCCGGTGCCCGCCAGGGCGTTGCCGCCGCCGAGAGCGAGCACGCCGGCACCGATCGTCGTGGAGCCGGTGTAGCCATTCGACCCCGAGAGCGTGAGCGTGCCGGAGCCGCTCTTCACGAGGCTGCCGGCCCCGGAGAGGCCGCCCGAGTACGTGGTCGACCCGCCATTGGCACCGACCGTGAGGGCCACGGCCTGGCTCGAGACGTTTTGCAGTGCGAGGTCGCCGGCGCCCTTGAGGCCGCCGAATGTGGCGGCCGTCATCGAACCGAACGACAGCGTGCCGGCGCCGTTCGAATCGAACGTGCTGCCGGCGAGGGCGAGCGACGTGCTCGTGGTGGCGCTCGAGAGCGTGAGCATGCCGGCGGAGACGAGCGTGTCACCCGTGTACGTGTTCGTGCCGTTCACGAAGGCATTCGAGCCCGGAGTCGTGACGAAGACAGGCATCAGCGTGAGGTTTCCGGCCCCGGTCTTCGTGAAGGCGAGGTTGCCGGTGATCAGGCCGCCGAACGTGCCGCTCGTGGCCTGGTTCACGGTCAGCGTCTTCACAGTCGCGCCGGTGTTCGTGACGTAGCCGTTGGCGTAGCCGGTCTTCCCGTTGTTGCCGCTGCTGGTGAGCCCCGCGACGGTCTGATTGAAGCCGTTCAGGTCAAACGTGGCTGCCTGTGCCGCCGCAGAGTTGTTGCCGATCGAAAAGACGTTCAGCGTCGTGCCGACGGGCAGCGTGTCGTCGGCTCCGATCTTGAGCCAGCCGCGGATGATCTGCGTGCTGCCCGTGTAGCCGGCCGGCCCGGCGAGCGTGACGGAGTAGCCGGCGACGTTGGTGTTCGTGTCACCGCCCATGCCGGAGATGATCAGGCCGGCGCCGCCGACGGAGCCGGTGACGACGAGGCTGCCGGACGAGTCGTAGCCCAGTCGCCCGCCGCCCATGGTCACGTTGCCGGCCCAGGTGCCGGTGCCGTTGTTGCCCTGCAGGCCTCCAGAACCGGCATTCGAGTTCACCGTCACGGTCTTTCCCTGGCCGGCTGTGATGCCGTTGTTGAGCGTCATTGCAGCGAGGCCGTTCACCGTGATGGCCGTGCTCGCACCCAGGGCCCCGGCGTCCGTCAATGCCAGACTGCCGACGTCGACGGTCGTGACGCCCGAGTAGGCGTTGGACGCCGAGAGCGTGAGCGTGCCGGTGCCCGACTTCGCGAGGCCACCCACGTTGCTCGCCACGAGGCTGGTGGCGAACGTGACGTTCTGGGAGTTCGTGTCGATCGCGATCGCCCCGGAGCTGCTAGCGATCCGGCCAGACAGGTCGGGCTTGTACGAGGCAGAATACTGCAGCGTTCCACCCGTGAACGAGACCGTGCCGCTCGCAGGCAGGCCGTTGGCGTTGGCCACGGCAAGGACTCCGCCGCCGAGTGTGACCGGGCCGGTCAGGGAGTTCGCGACCGAGAGTGCGAGCGTTCCTGACCCAAGCTTCGTGAGGCCGCCAATATTGGTTGCGGCGAGGCTGCTCGCGAACGAGATGGTTTGGCCGTTGGTGTCGATCGCGACAGCACCCGAACTGTTGACGATTCGGCTCGAGAGGTCGGTCGCGTAAGCGCCCGAATACTGGAAAGCGCCACCGGTGAAGATGACGTTTCCGCTCGCGGTCAGCGCATTGGCGTTGGCGATCCCGAGCGTGCCGCCGGCGAGCGTCGTGTCGCCGGCATAGCTGTTCGAACCGGAGAGCGTGAGCAGTCCGGCACCCGATTTCGTGACGCCGCCCGAGCCACTGATGCCGCCGGCGTACGTGGACGCGTCGGAGCGATTGAAAATAAGAGCAGCGTTGTTGACGAGGTTGCCAGTAAGCGCCCCGCCCGTGCCACCGCCGCCGACTTGCAGCGTGCCCCCCGTCACTGTAGTCGTGCCTGCGAACGTACTGGAACCCGAGAGGATCAGCGTGCCAGTGCCCACCTTTTCGAGCGAGCCGGCCCCGGTGAGCGAGCCGGCATAGGTCGTGCTCGCGTTGTTGCCGCCGACAGTGAGAGCGATTGCAGTTGTGGAGGAGTTTTGGAGGGCAAGCGTGGCGGCGGTGCTCGACGCTGAAAGCCCGGCGATCGTGAACGCGTTACCCGAGACGGCCGCATCGAGCAACACGCTGCCCGTACCCGAAAGCGCAAGCGTCGAGTTTTGCAAGGCGAATTGGTTGGCCAGCCGGAGCGTGCCGGCGTTGAGCGTGGTCGTGCCGGAGTAGGCGTTCGCCCCGCCGAGCGTGAGGATGCCGGCACCCGACTTCGTGATGCCGAAGCCATTCCCGTTGTCGCCGATCGCGCCCATCAGACCAGCGCCTGTGCCGCCTGCGACCGTGTTGAAATCGACCTGCAAGGTGCGAGATCCGCCGACGAGCGTCGTGGATCCGGTGAAGATGAGATCGTTGTCCGGGTTGGCGGCGGTGCCGAAGAGCGTATTCCCGGAAATGACGAGTTGATTGGCGAGCGTTCGCACCGCGGTATTACGGGTGCGGATCCCGGCGCCGGCGAGCTCGAGCGTGCCGGTGCCGAATGCGTTGTTGTTGTCCACCACCAACAGAACACCCGACTCGAGCTTCGTGCCGCCCGCATAGGTATTGTTGCCGCTGATGACCATCACCACGTTGCTGACGGTGCCGCTGGCCGCCCCATAGGTCAGCGACGCGGTAGGCGACGTGCCGGAAATGAGGCCGCTGATGTCATTGCGGGCGTCGGACCGAATCGTGCCCCCGCCCGGTCCGATGGCGACCGTCGAGATGCCACCCGCTCTTCCGAAACCGCTTACCCCCGTCGCATTGACGATCGTGCCGCCGTCGAGCGCGATCGAGCCGGAGGCCAGCGCCGTCGTGGACGAAATCGCGAGCGAGCCCCCGGCGATGGTGGTCGAGCCGACGTAGGTGTTATTCCCGGAGAGTGTCAAGGTGCCGGGGCCCGACTTCGTGAATGAGCCGGTGCCGCTGATCGCATTCGAGTAGGTGAGATTGTCAGAGCGGTTGAACACGACCGCCGCCGTGTTCGACAGGGCGATGTTGCCGGTGATCGAGCCCGTCGCGCCGCCGTTGCCGACCTGGAGCGTGCCGCCGGAGACCGTGGTCAGGCCCGTGTAGGCGTTGTTCGCGGTCAGCGTGAGCGTGCCCGAGCCGCTCTTCGCGAGGCCGCCCGCGTTGCCCGCGGCGAGAGCAGAGGCGAACGTCACGCTCTGGCCGTTGGTGTCGATCGCGATCGCGCCGCTGCTGCCCACGATCCGCGCCGCGTAGTCGGCCGTGTTGGAGCCCGTGTATTGGAGCGTCCCGCCGGTGAACGTCAGGCTGCCGCCGCCGGCGAGTGCGTCGGCGTTGGCGAGCCGCAGCGTGCCCGCGTTGAGCGTCGTCGTGCCGGAATAGGTGTTGGAGCCGCCGAGAACGAGGGTGCCGACGCCCGTCTTCGTGAGCCCGAGCCCCGACCCACCGTCGCCGATCGAGCCGTTGTAGGAGGCGATGGAGGTGGTGTCGGTGACCGTGATCGTTCGCGTAGTCCCCTGGATCGTCGCGGGGCCGTTAAATGTCAGATCCTTGTATTGGGTATTGAACGTGGCGTTACCGGCCAACACCACGGCATTCGACAACGTTCGCGCACCGCCGCTGGTCGTGCGCACAGCGCTATCGATAAATGTGACAGTGCCCGTGCCCAAGGGGGAGTCCGCCCCAAACGCGACGTTGGCACCCGACAGCACCGACCCGCCGGTGTAGGACGATGATGCCCAGACAATGGTCTCGCCGATCGAGCCAGAGAACGTGAGAGCCCCGGTGCCTGCCGCGCCCGTGATTGGCGCATAGATCCACCACTGCCCCTGATTGGGTGTGTTGAGGCTGTTGAGCAGAGTGCCGCCGGAGGCGCCGAGCGAGATCGTCGCGCCGGAAGGAACGAAACCACTATTGTTAAGCGCCGAGGTTGCCGTCGCCTGGAGCACGCCGCCGTTGAGGGAAACGCCGGTGACACCCGTGGGGAAGGCCGTCGTGCTGCCCACGGCCAGCGTGCCGCTGGCGATCGAGATCACCCCGGTGAATGCATTGGAACCGGAGAGAGTGAGCAGGCCTGAGCCCGTCTTCGTGAGGCCGGCGGTGTTGGTGTTTGCCAGGTTGCCGGACCAGGTGACGGATTGTCCGTTGGTGTCGATCGCGATCGCGGCGGTGCTGCTCACGATCCGGGAGGCGAGATCGGACGTGTTGCTCGCTGAATACTGCAGCGTGCCGCCGGTGAACGTGACGTTGCCACTTGTGGGCAGGCTGTTGGCATTGCCGAGGGCGAGGACGCCGCCGGCGAGCGTGGTGGCACCGGAATAGCCGCTCGACCCGGAGAGCGTGAGCGTGCCGGCGCCAAGCTTCCTCAAGCCGCCGGTGTTCGTCGCGTCGATGCCGCCGGTGAACGTCACAGCCTGGCCGTTGGTGTCGATGGCCACGGCCGAGCCGCTGTTTGCGATCCGGGCCGTGTAGTCGGACGTGTTGCTGGCGGTGTATTGCAGGGCACCGCCGCTGAACGTGATCGTGCCGCTGGCGGGGATCGCATTGGCGCCGCCGAGGGCGAAGACACCGCCGGCGAGCGTCGTCACGCCCGAGTAGCCGCTCGAGCCCGTCATCGTGAACGTGCCGGCGCCCACCTTCGTGAGGCCGCCGAGGCCGTTGAGCGTACCGGCGAAGGTGCTTGACGCGCCGTTGCCGCCCACGGAGAGCGCGAAGGCAGAACCCGAGTTGGTGAGCGCGAACGTGCCCGTGCCCTTCAAGCCGCCGAACGTGGCGGCCGACAGCGTGCCGAGCGAAAGGGTGCCCGTGCTCGCGGTGTCGAACGTGCTGCCGAAGAGGGCGTTGGCATTGCCGAGCGTGAGCGTGCCGGCGGAGACGAACGTGTCGCCGGAGAACGTGCTTGTGCCCGTGGTGCCGGTGTTCGCAGCCGTCACCAGCGTCGGCGTCAGCGTGAGATTGCCGGCTCCGCTCTTGGTGAACGCCAGGTTGCCCGTGATGATGCCACCGAACGTGCCGCTCGACGCCATGTTGACGGTGAGCGTCTTCACCGTGGGGCCGGTGTTCGTCAGAAACGCGGAAGACGTGGTGGCGACGGTGCCGTTGGTGAGAACGTTGCTGCTGAGACCGGCGACGGTCTGATTGAAGCCGTTGAGATCAAACGTGGCACTGTTGCTCGAATTGGCGACGGTTTGGACTTGGAGGGTCGTTGCGGTCGGCAACGCGTTGTCCGCGCCGATCTTGAGCACGCCCCGGAGAATCCCGGTGGTGCCGGTGTAGTTGTTATTCGTGCCGGAGATCGTCACCGCGAACTGCGTCGAACCGCTTGTCTGCGTGTCGCCGCCAAAGCCGCTGATCGTGATGCCACTGGCGCCGCTGAGCGAACCACTGAGGACGAGATTGCTGAACTGGTAGCCAATCCGTGCCCCGCCCGTCGCGACCGAACCGGCCCATGTGCCGGTGCCACCCGAGATCGCAGTGAGAGCGCCATCGCTGCCCACGCCTGACCCCGCCAGCGAGACCGATCTGCCGGCCCCGATCGTGATTCCGTTGCCGATCGCAAGTCCGGCGCCGCTGGCCACGTTCACACCGGACGTGCTGCCGATGGCCCCCGCGTTGTTGAGCACGAGGTAGCCACCGTTGACCGTCGTCGTGCCGGAGTAGGTGTTGGCGGCCGAGAGGACGAGGGCACTTGTGCCGGATTTATTCAGCCCATTCGCACCGGCGATGACACTGGAGATCGTGACGTTTTGGTTGCCAAAATTGTAGGAGTTCCCCAGCCCCGTCACGCTGATCGTGGGCACGCCAGATACGGTCGCGAGCGTGAGCGTGCTGCTCGTGAGCGTCCAGCCACCGTTACCGCCCGTGGTGTCGCCGAACAGAAGCGTGCCGCTCGTGACCGGAGCATTGAGCGTGACGGTCTTCACGCCCGTGATGTCGAGCGTGCTGAAGTCGGCGACCGCTCCCGTGCCGCCGGCGATGACACTGCCAGACCAGTTGGCCGAGTCACCCCACGTGCCGCCGGCCGTGTTCGACCACGTGCCGCTCGTCTGGGCGATCGCGGTCGCCGGCACAGCGCAGAGAGCAACCGCGCAGACCAACGCGCGAAGCGTTGCCTGCGCGAGGTGCGTTGATTGTGCTTGAGAAGCGCTTGCTGCTCTGAACATGCGACGACCTGCGAAGGGAATCCGCCTCCCGAAAAGACCCTTGAAACTTAATGCGAAAAAACGAGGGTCTCTACGGCCCTGTTGCGTATTTTTTCTTTCCAAAAACGGCAGCAAGGACGTAAAAAAACCAGCCCCCTTGGGCCCGTTCCGATCCTGCGCAAAAGCGAGAAAAAACTTTTCTGATGCGCCACGCCGACGCTCGGCGCGGTATGCTGGAGCCGGCGTGGAAAACGTGTTGAATTGACCAGGGCAGAGGCCGGCATGGGTCGCGGCAGCGATGGTCGGGACGAGCGGGCCAGGAAAGGGGCGGTGGCATCGTTTCCGCGAGTCACGGTGCTCGTGTCCACCGCCACAGGCTGGGGCCGTGGCATCATCAAGGGGATCTCGGCGTTTGCCCACCAACACGGGCCCTGGCTCCTCCAGGTGGAGCCCGAGGGGGAGCGTTGCCTTCTGCCGTCGGGCTGGAGGGGGGATGGCGTGATCGCCCGGCTTTCCACCCCCAAGACCGCCGAGTCGCTGCTGCGGGCGGGCGTGCCGATCGTCAACGTGTCGAGCATCGCATTGACGGGCCGGGCGGCCGGAGTGCCGCGGGTGTGCAGCGATGTGGCGGCCGGCGGGACGCTCGCGGCGAGGCATTTCCTTGACCGGGGCTTCAAGCACTTCGGTTACGTTGGGCTGCAGAAGATGTCGTACGTCCGCGAGCACCGCGAGGCATTCGCGAAGCTGCTCGGCGAGAAGGGATGCTCCTGCCAAGTTCTGGCCCTCGGCGACCGGCCGGAGGTCGCCGATATTCCTGCGGCGCTCATCGACTGGCTGCAAAAGCTGCCGAAACCGGTCGGCGTGCTCACCTGGAACAACTCGCAGGGCAGGGCCGTGATCCATGCCTGCCGGCTCGCGGGCCTGCTCGTGCCGGAGGATGTGGCCGTGCTCTCGGGCAACGACGACCCACTGCTCTGCGAGTGCTGCCTCCCGCAGCTTTCAGCCATCGCCGTGGCCACTGAAAAGATCGGCGAGACGGCCGCCGAACTGCTCGAACGCCTGATGCAGGGCAAATCCATTCCGTCGACGCCCGTGCTCGTGCCACCGATCGGGATCATCGCGCGGCAGAGCACCGACGCACTCCTGATCCAAAACCCCGCGCTCCTGCAGGCGCTCGGCTTCATCCGCGAGCACGCCACCGAGCCGATCCAAGTGGACGACATCCTGCGGGCGGTGCCGATCGCCCGGCGCAGTCTGGAGCGTTTTTTTCAGGAATCGCTCGGCCGCTCACCAGCCGACGAGATCCGGCGCGTGCGGCTCGAGCGGGCCAAGCATCTCTTGGCCACGACCGACCTGCCGATTCCGAAGGTGGCTCAGGCGAGCGGATTCGGCACCGGTGAATATCTCGCCACGCTCATGCGCCGCACCATCGGCATGACGCCGCTCAAGTATCGCGCCGCTGCCCGAGGGCATTGATCAATCCCGGAGAAGGAGTGCGATTGCGGCAAAATTCTTGCCAAACCCGCCGTCTCCGAAATGTCTGGTATCGTCCGTTTTATGCCATCCGCCAAACCCGCTCTGATCGGTCTCGACTGGGGAACGTCGTCTCTGCGGGCGTATCTGCTCGCTGGCGACGGAAATGTGGTCGAACGCCGTGCGCGTCCCTGGGGCATTCAGCACCTGCCTGCCGGTGGGTACCCAGGGGCCTTTCGGACCATCGTTGGTGACTGGCGCGAGCGCTGGCCTGATGCGCCCGTGCTGGCCGCAGGCATGGTGGGCAGCCGTACCGGCTGGCGCGAGGTGCCCTACGTCGAGTGCGCCGCAGATGCGGCCGCGATCGCGGCTGGCATCGTGCCATTCGAGTCGGAGTGCGGCGCGATCCAT
>RFUD01000400.1 GCA_009923125.1 Planctomycetia bacterium | reverse complement strand
CGCGGGCCGCACGCCGCACGGCGTCGGCATGGATCGGGACGGCCGTCGGATCGACCACCCCCCGGGTGCCGCTCGCCGCCATCATCCGCGACAGATCGAGGGCCAGGCCGTCGCTGCAGTCGAGGGCCGCGTGGACGTCGAACCGTTCGGCGATGAATGACGCCTCCCGCACCCGCGGTCGCACGGCGAGGTGTCGCCCGAGCAGACTGCCGCCGAAGGCTCCGGTGACGACCAGCAGGTCGCCGGGGCGGGCGCCGTCGCGCCGCCACGCGCGGCCCGGCGGCACGCTGCCGATGAGCGTGGTCGAGATCACCAGCGGCCCGTCCCAGGCGTTCGTGTCGCCGCCCGCGACCGCCACGCCATGTTCGTCCGCGAGCGTCCGGATGCCCGCCTGCAACTCGTGGCCCACCGTGTCGCCGCCGTGCCGTGGCAAGGCGACCGCCACGAAGGCTGCTTCCGGCCGGGCGGCCATCGCCGCGAGATCGCTCAGGCTGACGGCCAGGGCCTTGTGGCCGACGGCCCGGGCGGAGCACTCCGGACCGAGGACGAAGTCGGTGCCTTCCATCAGCATGTCCACCGTGACGACGGTGCGCCGCAGCGCCGGCGGGCGAAGCACCGCGGCGTCGTCGCCGGGCGGCACCTCGAGGCGGGGATCGGCGGGCAGTCCGGCGAGCAGCCGCGCGACGAATTCGGTCTCCATCGGCGGGCGGGCCCCTACGGTTCTCGCGGTCTTCGACCGACGCGGACCGACATCTGGAACGCGGCGTCGCCGCGCACGATGTCGAGCGGCACTTCGACGCCGATCGTCGCCCGGGTCAGGAGGAGGACGAGCTGGGCCGAGTCCCGGATCGGCTCACCGTCGAACGCGGTGATCACGTCGCCCGCCGCGATGCCCGCGAGCGCCGCCGGCGACCGCGGCTCGACGGCGGCCACAACCGCCCGCGAGCCTCCGGGCGCCGACGGCCGGTCCTGCAGGGCCATTCCCAGATAGCCCCGCTCGACGTGGCCCGTGCGCAGGATCTGCTCGCTTACGCGGCGGGCCGCGTTGCTCGGGATGGCGAAACCGATGCCGGAATAATCCTTGCCCACGATGGCGGTCGTGATGCCCATGATCCGGCCGTGGACATCCACGAGCGGGCCGCCCGAATTGCCCGGATTGATCGCCGCATCGGTCTGCAGGAACTCCTGCAGCGGGTCCTCGAGCACGCCGCGGCGGCCCACCGCGCTCACGATGCCGTAGGTGAGGGTGCGGTCGAGCCCGAAGGGATTGCCGATCGCCCACACCATCTCCCCGACCTGCACGGAGTCGCTGTCGCCCCACTCCGCCTTCGCGAGCCCGTCGGTCTCGATCTTGAGGACGGCGATGTCGGTCGCGGCGTCGGCGCCCACGAGGTCGGCCTCGAACCTCCGGCCGTCGGCCAGGGCGACCTCGATCTGCTCGCTGTGCGCGACGACGTGGTAGTTGGTGACGATCGTCCCGTCGGAGGCGATCACCACGCCCGAGCCGAAGGATTCGTCGTTGGCGCCCCGCGGCGAAGCCCCGGCCAACGCCGCGATCTCGTCGGCGAGCGTGACGACGCGCCGCTTCGCCGTGACATTGACCACCGCCGGCCCGATCACCCGGGCGAGCGTCGTGAACAGCTTCCCGACCGGGGCGAGCTCGGCGCCGAGGGCCGCGTCGCGGATGGCGGCGATTTCGGCGCGGGTGCGGGCGTATTGAATGCGGGCCACGAACGACGGCCAGGCGATCATCGCCACGAGGCCGGCGAGGGGGAGCGACAACAGCAGGGTGCGGCGGGTGGCGGGCGACATCGAGGGGCGACACTCAGGCGTGGGACGTCGTCGCCGATTGTACGGTCTTGCGCACGAGGTCGAGCGCGGTCTTCGCCGCCCGCGCCAGCCTGATCGGGCCCGCACCACCGAGCCGATGCTCGACCACCGTGGTGCCACCGGGGCCGGCGAGCGCGATCTCGACCGTCTCCACGCCGCCGGCATCCCGCGGCGGGCCGATGCCGAGCCCGTGCGACGCCCCCGCGGCATCCCGCGCCCGGGTGGCGATGTGCGTGGCGGACGATGCGTCAGCGGGAGGGAGGACGAGGCCCGAGCGACAGCCGTCGCCGCCGCACCGAGCCGCCGCCTCCGCGAGGAGCGCGGCCAGCCGGCCGCAGGTGGCGATCTCCGCCGTGGCGAGCGTCGCACCGGCCCGCCGCACCGCCGCGAGGGCCGCATCCTCGATCTCGTCGTCCTCGACACCGTACACGAGGTCGCCGAGCGCCGCCCGGATCAGCCGCTCGGTCGGCTCGATCTTCGCGTGGCACTCGGACTCGTCGCGGCCGCGGGCGGCGATCCGCAGCGTGATGGTCGCCTCGATGCGTTTGGCCTTGGAATTAGTCAGAAGCGCCTGATTGACGAAGCAGAGTGGTCAGTATTCATCGG
>RFUD01000399.1 GCA_009923125.1 Planctomycetia bacterium | reverse complement strand
CCGCGACGCGTTCAAGAAGATCGTCACGGCCGATCAGCCGGAGGCGCCGGACTATTTCGTGCACGACGCGATCCTGAACCGCCAGGAACGGGCGTCGCTCGATGACTCGATGAAGCGGACGCTCAACGCCCTGTCGCTCGACGGCGTGCTCACCCTGCAGAAGTCCGGTGCCCAACTGCTCGACGTGCGCGACGGGATCGACTTCGAAGGTGGGCACCTGCGGGGCTCCCTCAACATCGCCTTGAACGGCAAGTATGCGACGTGGGCCGGATCGATGCTCTCCCACGACGAGCCGATCGTCGTCATCGCGGAGGAAGGCGGCGAGGAAGAGGCCGTGATGCGGCTCGGCCGCATCGGCTTCGACAACGTGGCCGGCTATCTCGCCGGCGGCATGCGAGCGCTCGCCGTCCGCGACGATCTCGTGGAGCGGACGGAGCGGATCACGGCACCGGCGCTCGCGGAATGGCTCGCGGGCAAACGGTCCGATGCCGGTGTGGCGCCGATCGTGGTCGACGTGCGGAGCGAGGCGGAGCATGCGGGGGGCCACATCGCGGGCTCCCTCAACATTCCGCTCCCGCATCTCGACGAGCGGATCGGAGAGATTCCCGCCGGCCGTCCGGTGGCCGTGCACTGCGAGGGAGGCTACCGCTCCGCGATCGCCGCCAGTCTGCTGCAGAAGCTCGGCCGCACGGACGTGTTCGACATGGTCGGCGGCCACAGGGCCTGGGCCGCGATGAAAGCCGCGGGCTGAGAGCCCTGCCGATCGGTGTCGGCCGCGCGTGTCGCGACGGCCCCGGTTCGTGCATAATCCGCGAGGGGAGGCGGTCGCCGTCGTCCGCTCCGGCCACCCCAGCCTGACACAGAGGTTTTCCATCATGCATCCGTCCCGCCGCGATTTTCTGGAGCACGCCCTGGCGGCGACCGGCGTCGCCCTCGCCGGTCTCCCGACGCCCCCGGCCGCCGCCGCAGAGTCGCAGCCCCCGGCCGCCTCCACCGCGGCTGGCAAGGTCCGCATGGCGGTGATCGGCGTCAACGGCCAGGGCAGTTTGCACGTCGCCGAGCTCAAGAAGGTCGCCGACGTCGATCTCGTCGCCATCTGCGACTGCGATCCCGGCGCCTACGTGCGGCTGTGCGAGCAGCAGTTCAAGGGCAAGTTGCGGCCGCCGGAGTACGTGCAGGACGTCCGCCGACTGCTCGACCGGCGCGACATCGATGCGGTCACCATCGCCACGCCGAACCACTGGCACGCGCTGATGGCCGTCTGGGCGATGCAATCCGGCAAGGACGTGTACGTGGAGAAGCCCTGCAGCCACAACGTCGAGGAAGGCCGGGTGATCGTGCAGTGGGCGAGGAAGCTCGGCCGGATGTGCCAGATGGGCGTCCAGAGCCGCAGCATGAGCGGCATGCGGGAGACCATCGAGTTCATCAACAGCGGGAAGATCGGGGACGTGAAGGCCGCGCGGGCCATCTGTTACCGGCAGCGGGACAGCATCGGCCACGTGGAGACGCCGGCGCCGATCCCGCCCGGACTCGACTTCGATCTCTGGGCGGGGCCGGTGCCCGCCGAAGTGCCGAAGCGCAAGCGGCTCCATTACGACTGGCACTGGACGCACCGCACGGGCAACGGCGATCTCGGCAACCAAAACCCGCACGAACTCGACAAGGCAAGGTGGGGCCTCGGGAAGCAGGAATTGCCACGGCGGGTGGTGAGCCTCGGCGGTCGTCTCGGCTACGTCGACAACGGCGACGTCGCCAACTGCCAGGTCACCATCTTCCAGTGGGACGACGCCCTGCTGATCTCCGACGTGCGCGGGCTGCCGATCAGGACGCCCGTCACGTTCGGGCTCAAGGGCCCGAAGCCGTTCACCGGGGCGTGCAACGTCTGGTACGGCACCGAGGGCTTCGCCGTCGGCCCGAACTACACCTCCGGCGCCGCGTTTTCCTACGACGGGGCCCCGTTGGGAGCCTGGTCCGGCGGCGCCTACCGCGATCACTTCGCCAATTTCGTGGCGGCCGTGAAGAGCCGGAACCACGCCGACCTGCACCTGGACATCGAGGACGGCCACCTGTCGAGCGCGCTGGCCCACCTCGGCAACGTGTCGTGGGCTCTGGGCGAGAACGTCCGGCCGGGCACCCGCCCCACGCTCGCGGCGGACGACCCGCACGTGGCGGCCACGTGGGAGAGCTTCGAGAGCTACCTCGCCGATCACGCGATCGACTACGACGCCACGAAGCTCGCGCTCGGCCGCGAGCTGACCATCGACCCGCGGACGGAACGGTCCGCGGACGCCGAGGCGAACCGCCTGTTCGGCCGCGAGTATCGGCGCGGCTTCGAGTTGCCGCGGGCCTGAGCCCAGGTCCGGCAATCCTGTTCGGCACGAGATTTGCGCATCGGATCTGACGGTGATTGCGAAGATAGGGAACTTGCGCTCTGGTCCTG
>RFUD01000398.1 GCA_009923125.1 Planctomycetia bacterium | reverse complement strand
GATGGCGAAGCGCAGTCGGAGTCGAGTGAGCGGAGGGCTGGAGGCCCGCAGCGAACGTCCGGCGAGACGGTACGGGGTGACCCCGAGCCGGATTGGGCGAGGCGTCAGGCCGCATTATGCTGTGAGCATGCAGCCCGGATTCGCGTTGACGGTCGAGGCGACGGACGGCGCGGCGCGGGCCGGGACGCTCGTGACGTGGCATGGGAGCGTGCCGACGCCGCTGTTCATGCCGGTGGCCACGCTCGCCAACGTGAAAGGCGTCGATATCGGGCGGGTCGCCGAGACCGGCGCCGGAATGATCCTCGCCAACACGTATCACCTCCACCTGCGGCCCGGCGAGGAGATCGTGGCGCAGGGGGGTGGCCTGGCCCGGTTCATGGGCTGGAGCGGCCCCACGCTCACCGACTCGGGCGGCTTCCAGGTGTTCAGCCTCGCCAAGCAGGTGAAGGTGACGGAGGAGGGGGCGTTCTTCCGGTCGCACCTCGACGGCTCGGCGATCGATCTCACGCCGGAGCGGGCCGTCCATATCCAGGAGCGGCTCGGGGCCGACGTGGCGATGCAGCTCGACGAGGTCGTGGCGCTGCCCGCCGGGCGGGAGCGGGTGGAGGGCGCGATGCGGCGGTCGCTCCGCTGGGCCGAACGCTGCCTCGCCGCCCGCACGCGGGCCGACCAGGCCATGTTCGGCATCGTGCAGGGGGGCCTCGAGGCCGACCTTCGGCAGGAGAGCGCGGCGGCGCTCACGCGGCTGCCCTTCGAAGGGTTCGCGGTGGGCGGGCTCTCGGTGGGCGAAGGCCCCGAGGCGATGGGGCGGACGCTGCGGGCGACCACGCCGCACCTGCCGGCGTCCAAGCCGCGGTACCTGATGGGGGTCGGCCAGCCGCAGGACATCGTCAACGCCGTGGCCGCCGGGATCGACATGTTCGACTGCGTGCTGCCGACCCGCTGCGGCCGCAATTCGCTCGTCTACACGTTCGCCGGGCAGGTGCGGCTGCGGAATGCCTGCCATGCGACCGATCAGCAGCCGCTCGAGGAGGGCTGCCCCTGTCCGGCCTGCCGTCACAGCCGCAGCTACCTGCGGCATCTGTTCATGGCCGACGAGATGCTGGGGCCGGTGCTGGCCTCGATCCACAACCTCACCTTCTACCAGCGGCTCGTCGCGCGGCTGCGGGCGGCGATCGTGGCGGGCACGTTCGCCGAGGTCGCGGCCGACCTGCTGGCGAGGTTCACCGCCGCGGACACGTGATCGCCCGCACCGCCACGGCAGGCGGGTGATTGAACGCGGCCGCAAGCGGGCCTGCCCTTGTCCGTGGCGCACCGCGGCCGATACATTTGCGGCTTCGCGCCTCCCCGAAATCCACGGCTTCCCATGCAGCAGCAGCCGAACCCGCTCGAACTTCTCGTCTCCTACCTGCCGTTCGTGCTGGTGATGGCGGCGGCCTGGTTCCTGCTCTACAAGCCCGAGCGGGAGCGGATGAAAAAGCAGCAGGAACTGCTCGCCGCGCTCAAGAAGAACGACCGCGTGCTCACCTCCTCCGGCATCTACGGCACCGTGGCCAACGTCGATCGCGCCGCCGACAAGGTCTCGCTCAAGGTGGACGATGCGGAAAACGTCCGGCTCACCGTCACGCTGGCGAGCATCTCGAAGGTGCTCTCCGACACCGACGACGGTGCCGCTCCGGGAGCCTGACGACGCCCCCCTGACCGATCCCGAAGAGTCCCGAAGAGGATGGACATCGCCATGGACAGCTTCAGCTTCTCGAACCTTCTTCTGGCCCAGGCCGCCGCGGTCGCGACGGGCACGGCCGGTGCGGCCGCGGGGCCGGCGGCCGCGATGCCGCCGGTGTGGCGCGAGGGCTGGTTCCTGTGGCTGCTCACGCTGCTGGTGATCGGGGTGCCGACGCTCGTCGCCTGGCTGCTCGCCAAGCAGCTCCGGGCTGGCGACATGTGGGGCCGGATGGCGGCCGTGCTCGTGTCGCTCACGGCCGGCCTCGTGATCATCGCGCTCGGCTGGCCGCCGCGGCTGGGGATCGACCTCAAGGGGGGCGTGATCCTCGTCTATGAGATCGACGCCGCCAAGCAGGCGCAGAAGGCCGCGGAGGCCGAGTCCAGGCAGGGGGTCGCTCCGCTCGACATGGACAAGCTCGTGGCCGCCGTCAGCCGCCGCGTGAACCCGGGCGGGCAGAAGGAGGTCACGGTCCGTCGCTACGGCCTCGATCAGCTCGAGGTGATCGTGCCGGACGTCGATCAGGCCGAGGTCGACCTGATCAAGCGGATCGTGTCGAGCGCCGGCGTGCTGGAGTTCCGCATCACGGCGAATCCGGAGGATCCACGGCACAAGCGGGTGATCGAGCTCGGAGGCACCGCCCCGGGGACCACCGTCCTCGACGGCGGAAACGCGGTCGGTCGCTGGGTGCAGCTCGACACCGCGAAGATGAACCCCGCGGAAGACCGCGGCCTCGT
>RFUD01000397.1 GCA_009923125.1 Planctomycetia bacterium | reverse complement strand
GCGGCCCGTGCTTGATCGTGGGCAGCAGCTCGACCCGCACCCGACCGTCGGCGGCAGGCCACGCCTTGAGGGCGAAGAAGGTGGTGGCATCGCGATACGTGCCGCCGCGCACCTCGTTGCCGTCGTGCTCGAACAGGATCAGTTCCGGGAGTTTCGCCGCCGCCACCACCTCGTTGTCGCGGCCCGGCAGCAGGTTCAGCAGCCGGCGCACGACCGCGGGCCGTTCGACCTCGTCCGTCGGGAGTTCCTGCGGGTCGTCCACCGGCGCGGGCGGCTCGAGCCGCATCGCGAGTGCGGGCGGTGGTTGGCCGTGGAGCAGGCCCGCACGCAGCCCGTTCGCGGCGAGGCGCCGCCGCAGACCGACGTCCATGGCCTGCTCGTCGGCCAGCGCCCAGAGCTCGTCCTGCCAGGCGGCATCGTGCTCGTCGGCGCGGGCGAAGACGACCTCCAGGGAGATCGTTCTGGGGGCCGGACGCTCGCGCGACGTCGCCGCACCCGCCGTGGGCGGCGATGCGGCCGGCAGCCACCGCGGCGGCGCGTCGGCGAACTGGCCAAACCGGCATCCGGCCGACAGCGCCAGGCCCACGACCCAGCACGCGACGTCGCACCACGGGTGACGCATCGAGGGGCGCATGGTGATCGACGCCCTTGTCAGCGGGCGGCGGGCGAAGGTCGGGCAGGATGGGGCGGGGAGGGTAGCCGCCGCCGCGGCGGGACGTCAACGCCCGTCGCCGGCCGTCAGGAGACCGTTTTCACGGCGTTCACGAAGATGGTCAGGCCCGCCCCCGCGGCCGTGCCGTCGAACCGGCCGCTCCATGCCGGATGTTGCGTGGCATCGACGAACCGCTCGGGATGCGGCATCAGGCCGAACACGCGGCCGGTCGCATCACAGGCGCCCGCCACGTCGGCGGCGGCGCCGTTGGGATTGGTCGGCCCGCCCGCGGCATCCGTCCCGTAGCGGAGCACGAGCTGGCCGGCCGCCGCGAAGGCGTCGAGGTCGGCCCGCGCAGCGGTCACGAACCGCCCCTCACCGTGGGCGATCGGCAGGTCGAACGGCGCATCGAGTCCCTGCAGGAACGGACACTTCGCGCCGCGCACCTCCAGTCGCACCCAGCGGTCGATGAACCGGCCGCAGCGGTTGTGGGCCAGGGCGGCTCGCGGCCGTCCCGCGGCATCGGCCAGCAGCAGACCCGTCTGCAGGAGCACCTGGAATCCGTTGCAGATCCCGAGCACGAGCCCACCACGGTCGCGAAACGCCCGCAGCGCGTCTCCGAGCCGCAGCGCCAGCTCGAGCGCGAAGATGCGGCCGCTGGCGATGTCGTCGCCGTAGGAGAACCCGCCCGGGATGCAGAGGATCTGCACGTCGTCGAGGAGCGTCGGCTTCTCGGCGAGCGCCTTCACATGGACCCGGCGCGCGATCGCGCCGGCGCGCTCGAAGGCGTGGGCCGTCTCATGGTCGCAGTTGGTGCCCGGGGCGCGGAGCACGAGGGCGCGGGGTGAGAGCATCAGCCGGTGCTCCTGTCTGCGGTGCCATCCGCGCGGGCTTCTCCCCGCCAGGCCCGGGCGAGGACCTCGACGGGCACCTGAATCGTGGCGCCGGCGGCGGTGATGTCGAGCGTCGGCGCGGCGGTCACGCCGCCGAGCCACGCCCAGGGGACGTTCCCCATGCTCTCCGCAAACCGCTCGGCGACGGCGGCCGGCACCGCACAGATGAACCGCCCCGGCGTCTCGGTGAAGGCGGTCGCGAGCGGCAGGGCGGCGGTCGGCACGGCGATGTCCCGCGGCGCCGCGTCGAGATCGATCGTGGCGCCGAGTCCGCCGGCGATCGCCATCTCGGCGACCGCCGTGAGCAGGCCGCCGTCGGAGCAGTCGTGGCAGGACGAGAGGACGCCCGCGCGGGCCGCCTCGGCCACCGCGTGGAACGCCGCTCGGCAGGCGTGCGGATCGACCGCCGGCACCCGGCCGCCGCGCACGAGCCCCGCCAGTTCGAGCTGGCTGCCGGCGGTTTCACCGCGCGACAGCCCCACGATCGCCAGACGATCGCCCGGCCGCTTGAGGTCGGTCGTGACGGTGCGACGCACGTCGTCGATCTGCCCCACCGCCGTCGCGAGCAGCGTCGGCGGGATCGAACGCTCGTGGTGCGTGCCCGCCGAGTCGGTCCAGGCGAACACATTGTTGAGACTGTCCTTCCCGCTGACGAACGGCGCCATGAACTCGAGCGCCATGTCGTGGCACGCCCGGCACGCCTCGACGAGCGTGGCCAGCGATTCGGGGCGACGCGTGTCACCCCAGCAGAAGTTGTCGAGCAGGGCGATCCGGTCCGGATCGGCCCCCGTGGCCACCACGTTGGCGATCGCCTCGACGATCCCTCCGGCGGCCATCTGATACGGATCGCGGCTGCCGAGGCGATGGCGGAGGCCGACCCCGAGAGCGATGCCGCGGTCCCGGCCGAGCACGCCGCGGATCACCGTCG
>RFUD01000396.1 GCA_009923125.1 Planctomycetia bacterium | reverse complement strand
GCGCTGGTCACAAACGCCGGCTCCCGGAATACGGGGAGCCCGAAGCCTCCTCAACTCGTAGGCGTTCAGAACTTTCGGCGGAGTCGGTCGGTGGGCACGCGCAGACGAAGGGAGTCGTTGAGGACTCTTCAGCTCCGATCAAAACCCACGAGTCCTGTACTCTCAACACGACCGTAGTCGAGCATGCCTACCGCCGACTCTGAATGCGGGTCGTTATCACCTGCTCGAACCGCTGAACCGCGTGCCTCCGACCCGCCTATGCCGTCTCCGGCACTTCGTCGAGGGCCACGGCGTAGGCCGTCGCGTGGGAGCGGCAGTGGGAGATGCTCACGAGCACGCACCGGATGCCGAGTTTCTCCGCCACCTCCAACGTGCCCCCCTTGAGGAACGCCTGCGGCCGTCCGCCCGGCGCGTTGCGCACCTCGATGTCGCGCCACGAGATGCCCCGCCGCCAGCCCGTGCCGAGCGCCTTGAGCACGGCCTCCTTGGCGGCCCAGCGGCCCGCGAAGTGCTGCGTGGCCATGCGGCGGCTGCGGCAGTATTCGATTTCGGCGGCCGTATAGACGCGGCCCACGAAAAGTTCGCCGTGCCGCTCGATCATCTGGGCGATCCGCAGGCACTCGGTGATGTCGGTGCCGATGCCAAGAACCTTCATGGGGCCTTCATGCCTTCCTCCCCGAGGGTGGGCCGCCACGCGAGAGGCCGCACGCATCGCGGGCACGCGTCAGGACGGCCGCCGCCTGGCGGCGGGCCCGGGCTGCGCCGTCGGCCAGGATCGCCTCCACGCGGCCGGGGTCGGCCTCGAGTTCCGCCCGCCGGGCCCGGGCCACGGCGAAAAAGGCTCCGGCGGCCTCCACGAGCGCCTTCTTCACGTCGCCATAGCCGAAGCCGCCGCGGCGGTAGCGGTCGGCCATCTGCAGGCGGTCGGACTCCGGCGCCATGAGCGCGAAGAGCTCGAACAGGTGATCGCCTGCGGGATCCTTCGGCTCCTCGACCGGCCGCGAATCGGTGGTGATCCGCATGATCTTCTTCTTCTGGACGGCCGGGTCCTCGAACACCTCGATCGTGTTCTCGTAGCTCTTGCTCATCTTCTGGCCGTCGGTGCCGGGCACCTTCGCGCCCCCTTCCACGAGCCGCGGCTTCGGCAGCGTGAACACGTCGCCGTAGAGATGATTGAACGTGCCGGCGAGATCGCGGCAGACTTCGATGTGCTGCACCTGATCCTCCCCGACAGGCACCACGGTGGCGTCGTAGGCCAGGATGTCGGCGGCCATGAGCACGGGATACGTGAACAGCCCGGCGTCGGCCGGCAGGCCGCGGGTCTTCTTGTCCTTGTAGGCATGGCAGCGCTCGAGCAGCCCCATCGGGCAGACGGTCATGAGCAGCCAGGTGAGTTCCGTCACCTCCGGCACGTCCGACTGCACGAACAGCGTCGCCCGGGCGGGGTCGAGCCCCAGGGCCACGAGGTCCACCGCCGCGGCGTGCACGAGGGAGCGCAGGCGGGCCGGATCGCGAACGGTCGTCAGGGCGTGCAGGTCGGCGATGAAATAGAAGGCCTCGCCCGCCGCCTGCAGCTCGATGTACTGCCGGATCGCGCCGAAGTAGTTGCCCCAGTGGAAGCGGCCCGTGGGCTGGATGCCCGACAGCACCCGCACCGGCGGCGGGGCCTTGGCGGCCTGGCTCGGATCAGTCGGCATGCGACGGGCTCCTGGAAACGGCTGGCGGACAGGCGGCGCGGGCCGGCGTGACGAGCGTGCCCACGACGTCGGCGAGCGACGTGGCGCCCAGCTCGGCGAGGGCGGCGGGCAGGGCCTCGAGCAGCCGGATCGAGGCGACGGGCTCGGCGAAGTTGGCCGTGCCCACCTGCACGGCGGTCGCGCCCGTGACGAAAAACTCCATGCAGTCGTCGATCGTCATGATCCCGCCCACGCCCACGATCGGGATCTCGACGGCCTGCCGCACCTGATGCACGCACCGCAGGGCGATCGGCTTGATGGCCGGGCCGCTCAGGCCTCCGATCACGTTGCCGAGCATCGGGCGGCGGCGGCGCCAATCCACGGCCATGCCCTGGCAGGTGTTGATCACCGTGAGGGCGTCGGCGCCACCGTCGCGGGCCCCCTTCGCGACGGCGGCGATGTCGGTGACGTTGGGCGTGAGCTTCGCGAGCACCGGCAGCCGGGTCGCGTCGCGCACGCCGGCCACGACCCGCCGGCAGGCCTCGGGGTCGCTGCCGAGATCGACGCCGTGGCTGACGTTCGGGCAGGAGATGTTGAGTTCGAGCGCCGCGATGCCGGGAACCTCGTCCAGCCGCCGAGCCAGGTCGACGAACTCCGCCTGGTTCGCGCCCGCGATGCTCACGATCACCGGGGCCCCGCAGCCGACGAGCCACGGCAGCAGTTTCACGAGAAAGGAGTCGATGCCGTCGTTGTCGAGACCGATCGAGTTGAGCAGGCCGGACGCCGTCTCCACGGTCCGCCAGGGCACG
>RFUD01000395.1 GCA_009923125.1 Planctomycetia bacterium | reverse complement strand
TGGATGTAGACCATCTTGTCACCCTCGTAGAAGCACTCGACCGGGCAGACCACCACGCAGTCGGTGTACTTGCAGGCGAAGCAGGGCTCGGCGACGACGTGGGTCATGATCAGAGGCTCCTCGGGAGGATGGTGTGGACCGGCATGATGCGGCCTGCCAACTGCGCGAATCCTAGGTGCACGGGCACACCCTGTCAACGAATCAGAAATCGGCATTTGGCCCGGGATTCGTGAGTCCGAGCGGACTGAAGTTGGTGGGCTCCCCCGGCCCCACCTATGATTTCCCGATCCGGGGTGCCGAACAGCCCGAACAGCCCCGAACAGCGTGGAACCCATGCATCGAGATCGTCATGCAGCTGACGGGGAGCCGGCGTTCCCGGCCGTTTCCGCGGCCCTGAGTGGTCCCCTGAACGGGGCCCCGGCCCCGGGCAGCCTGCCGGTGCCCGCCCCGGAGTTTCAGCACGCCCAACTCGTCCGGGACTGTCTCGCGTCGGTTCCCGGAGCCTGGGACGAGTTCGTGGGTCGATTCGCAGGCCTCCTCGCGCACGTCGTGGACCGCACCGCCGCCCACCAACGGGTCGCCCTCTCTGCCGGTGACCGCGACGACCTCGTCGCGGAGATCCTTCTCGAACTCTTGCGGCACGACGCGCGGGCCCTGCGGGCGTTCGCCGGCCGGGCGAGCCTCACCACGTATCTCACCGTGATCGGCCGCCGCGTGGCGATGCGGGGGCTCGACCGCCTCCGCGGCCAGGCCCAGCCGCCCCAGGGAGATCAGCGGGAAGCGGTCGATGCGCGGGACGACGTGGCGGAATTGGCCACCCGCGAGATGGTCGAGACCCTTCTCGGCACGCTCGACGAGGCGGAGGCCCGGATCGTCCGCATGCATCATCTCGAGTCACGGAGCTACGGCGAGATCAGCCGGCTCACCGGCATGCCGCTGGGCTCCATCGGCCCGACGTTGTCACGGGCGCGGCAGAAGCTGCGGGTCCTGCAGGAACCCGGGCATCAGGGAGCGACGGGAGCCGCCGGCGCCGCGATGACGACGGCCGGGTCGGCGAGGTCCACCGGTTCGTAGCCCTCGTACGCCGGCATCTGCCAGAGCTGTCCCGGATCGGTGGACGGCGTGTTCGTGGTGATCGACGACAGCTCGAGTTGGAAATCGACCCCGGACGCGGGCCACGACACCTCGACGAGCCGGGGCAGCGCGGCTCCCGATGGCGGATCGACGCGGTGCTTGCTGGTCCGGACGCTCGCCAGCCGTTCGCCGGACGCCGTGAACAGATGCTGCTCGACGACCAGCCCCGTGGTCGCATCGACGAGCGTCGACTTGAGCAGTTCGCCATCCGGGGCGTTGATCCGGCTGCGGATCTCGAGCCGTCCGTCGGGCAACTGAAACGGCCCCTCGTGCCGATCATCGGGGCGGAAGGTGACGAGCCCCAGGAGCTCCGGCATCCAGTCGGCCCGCAGCGGCAGCAGGCGACGGGCCGACGACTGCGCGTAGCGGTCGTGGCGGCAGAAGAGCATGACGGGGGGCTGATGGCGTCGAATCCAGAGCCAGAACAGATCGTCGTTGCTGCCGATGTCGAGTTCGCTGCCCGTGACCGAGGTCTGCGCCCGGAGCCGGAATCGGCGCGGCGGTTCGCAGGCCACCTGGGCCGACAGCCGCGGCACGCCGCGGGCCGCGAGCACGGCCTGCGGCGCCGTGTAGCTCCGCACCCGCTGCGTGTTGTCGTGGACGCCGGCGATCACCTGGTCGAGCGTGGCCTGCGGCGGGAGCGTGCGCGGCAGCGGCATCGTGCCGACCTGATAGCCGCGCAGCACCTGCGGGCAACTCGCACCGCTGGCGGCCACGGCGATCACGATCGCGGCGAATGTGCCGCCGGCGCGGTTCATCATGCGGCGGCTCCCGACCACAGCAGGCCCACGAGCCGCTCCTGCAGCGATCCGGTCGCGGCGGCGTCGGGCAACGCGACGCGGACCTCGTAGACGGCGTCCCGGCGCCGGCAGGCGAGCGACAGGCTTCCGGGGGCCGGTGCGGTCGTGGCGTCGGTGCCCGGGTCGAGGATCCGCAGCACGCGGCGCCGCACCAGTTCGAGGGCGAGCAGATAACGCAGCGCGGCGTCCGCCGGCTGAGAGTCGAGTTGTTCCAGGAGGTCGAGCAGCACGTCCACGGGAGCCAGTTCCGGGCCGCCGCCGTGGGGCGACGGGTAGAGCGACCGCCACCAGGCCAGGGTCGCCTCGGGCGGGCCCTGCCAGCATTCGCCGGCACAGTCGATCCGCTCGGGGCCGGTGCGTGAACGGACGAGGGCCGAGTAGAACGGCTCGCCCGGCGCGAACGCCCGGCCCGAGACGTGGCAGCAGCCGTGCGGACGGTGGAGTTTGAGGTCCATGCGCGTGTCGTCGAGAACCCGCGAACCCGTGAAACCGTTCCCTCGCGAAACCGCGACGGCCGCTGCCTCATGAGCCTGGACGGCCCCAGCGTCACCGCGC
>RFUD01000394.1 GCA_009923125.1 Planctomycetia bacterium | reverse complement strand
GTGCTGCATCAGTTCCAGCGCCGTCTCGGCGGTGCGCGAGATGAGCGTGAGCTTCCCGCGGAGTGCCGCGAACCGCTCGTACTGCGTCGTCCACACGAGCCGGTTGATCTCGTCGCGGATCGCCTTCTGCTCGGCCCGGTACTTCGCGTCCTTCGCCGGGTCGCGGGTGCCGATCGTGCCCGTCCCCTTGAACATCATGTGCTCGAAGAAGTGGCTGATGCCGGTGATCCCGGGCCGCTCGTCCACGCTGCCGACCTTCGCCACCCATCCGGCGCTCACGACGTTGGGCTGGTCCGTCCGCGGCACGAGAAGAAACTGCATCCCGTTGGGGAGCGAGAATTCCTCGACGGCGACCTGCTGGGCGGGGGATGCCCGGCCGGCGAGAACGATCGCGGCGGCGAGGGCCGCGCACAGCGTGGGACGACGGAGCATGGGAGCGGTTCCTCGGCGGACGGTTCCTGACGACGCCGACGTTATACCGCTAGCCGACGCCGAGCGCCCATTGCACGAGCGTGAGGGCGATCTCGAACACGATCAGCCCCACGATCGCCCACTCCACCCGCAGGGCCCGTCGGTGCTGCATCAGTTCCAGCGCCGTCTCGGCGGTGCGCGAGATGAGCGTGAGCTTCCCGCGGAGTGCCGCGAACCGCTCGCGGATCTCGAACTCGTCGCGGAGGCGGGCCCACAGCCGCTCGAGCTCCGGATGATCCCAGAGCAGTTCGGGCGAGTCGTCCACCCGCGCGCCGGCCACGACGCGGTGCTCGGCGAGCAGCGCGCCGCCCAGGTGCTGGAGGAGCTCCCGGCCGGCCCGGCTGCCCCGGCCCCAGTGGTCGAGGTTCACGGCGAACGGCTCGATCCGCTCGAACTGCCGCTCGATGTTTTTCTCGTGATGCGCCAGCGACACGCTCTTGGCCATGATGTCGGCCACGAGCTGCAGCTTCTCGAGCGTGACGTCGGCGAGCACGAGCGTGTTGCCCTCGATCGTCTCCCGGCCCGCCTCCTTCGGGGCCTCCACGCGGATGTCGAGCAGCTCCGTCTCGCGGTCGGCCGGTGCGAACGGCTGCCGGATCGCGGGGCCGATCTGCCGCAGGTAGTCGGCGATGCCCGCCGGGGAGGCGTCGAAAAACACCACCGCCCCGTAGCGGAACAACACGGCCACACCGCCGCCGCTGCCCGGCAGGCTCGCGCCGGTGAGTGTGCCGATCAATTCGACGACCAGCGGCGCGCCGCCGGTGCGCTCCGTCGCCCCGAGGGCGGCGAGGTCGATCCCCATGCCGACGAGAATCGCCTGGGCGCGAAACTCGCGCGGCGTGCGCACCGGAGTGGAGTCGGCGACGGGCATGATCGGCTCCGGTCTGGTCTCCGGCTTCCAAGTGTCCGACCCGCTCGCGGCCGGGGGTGGCGGCCGCCCGGGCGGCCTGCGGACCGCGGCTGCGATTCGAGTCTACCGTTCCCATGGATCGCGTGCATGTGGATCACGTGCATGGACCACGTGCAGGAGACGAACACCCGGGAGGATTCAACGTCATGGCATCCATCGATCGCTCCGACCCCGTGATCCTCGGCCACGTGCTGGCGGAGCACCGCGACCTGTTCAGCCGCATGCAGGCGATCAAGACGGCGTTCACCGACCGGCCGCGGCCCACCGCCGACCGCTGCGCGGGCATCCGCGCGGCGCTCGCCGACCTGCGCGAGCACCTGCGGACCCACTTCGAGCTCGAGGAGCATGGCGGCTTCATGGAAGAATCGATCGCCCGCATGCCCCGACTCGGGCCGGCGGTCGCCGCGGTCATGAAGGAGCATCCGACGCTGCTCGCGGAGCTCGACACCGTGATCGCGCGGCTCTCCGGCGGCGACGTCTCCGCCGACGCCTGGGTCGAGGCGGGCCGCGGCTTCGAGCACTTTGCCGCCGTCATGCGGGACCACGAGCGGAGTGAGAACGCGGTCGTGCAGGAGGGCTACAACGAGGATCTCGGGCTCGACTAGGGCCGGGGCTCCCGCCCCGCGGACCGCAGCAGCTCCTCCGGACTGATGGGCCGGGGGGTGAACGTCGCGTCGAGCGGCGTCACCTTGCGGATTCGCTCGATGTCGAGGATCACAGGCTCGGCTTCGGCCGCCCCGTGGGCGGGGAAGGCGAGCAGGCTCACCGTCGGCGGCGCGATCACCAGGCGATACGGATGCAGCCGAAGCGACTTCGCGGGTGCGCCGTCCTCCTCGATCTCGATCTCGTGGCCGTCGGTGATCGCGCCGCTGAGCATCGAGATCAGGCGGGGCCGGGCGGTGTACCGGGCGTCGAACCGGCGCACGTGGAACACGCTCCTGGCACCTTCGAGCCGTTCGAGCATGGCCGCCGGGACGTCCCGCTCGAATTTGTGCCGGAGCGACTCGATGCCGGTCCACAGGATCGTGCCCTCGAAGGGCCGGAGCAGGTCGCGGGCCACCGTGAACGCCACCAGTTCGAGCAGCGTGAGCGCAAAGCTAAAGCCGCTTTGCAGCGTGTGCCCCTCCAAGTCGCAAACT
>RFUD01000393.1 GCA_009923125.1 Planctomycetia bacterium | reverse complement strand
GCCTCGACGAGGTCGCGGCCGGCGGTCAGCCGCTCGGCACACGTCGCCCGCGCCACGTGCAGGCGGTTGATCTCGGCGACCACGTCGCCGCGGTCGCGGTCGAGCGCCGTGAGTACGGTCTCCGTGCGCAGGGTTTCGGTGCGGACGGCGTCGAGCTCACCCCGCTGCCCGGTGCAGGACGTGCGTGCCTCCTCGACGGCTCTCGCAGCCGCGGTCGCGCGACGCTCGGCCTCGAGGGCCGCCGCTTCCGTCGTGGCGATGTGTGTCTCCGCGGCCGCGCACTCGCGCACGAGCACGTCGGCCTCGGCGCGGGCGGAGGCCAGCGTCTCGGCTTCCTGGTGTCGCCGCGCCTGGAGGCGACGCGACTCCTGTTGCAGCGCCGCGATCTCGTCCTGGATCGCGCCGATACGGGCCTCGGCTGCGGTGGTGTTGGCCGTGAGCTCGACGTCGCGTTCCCGCAGGGCCCGGAGCTCGCTGCGCCGGGCCACCAGCCCCTGGCCGGCGCCGGCCGAACCGGCCTCGAACGTGCCGTCAGCCGACAGGCAGAGGCCACCCCGGGTGACGGCGATCGTGCCCGGCCCGGCCTGTGCGACGAGCGCCCGCGCGTGGTCGATGCGCTCGACCACCCACGCCCGGCCGAGCAGCCGGTGGACGAGGGCGGCCTGCGGGGAATCGGGCTGACCGGCCATGACGAGCTGATCGAGCCGGCCGATGACCCCCGGGTGACCGCCCAGATCAGCGTCGCCGGCCGGCGATGGATCCTGAGCCGAGAGGAACGGGATCCGGCCCCCCTTGGCGAGGACGTCGGTCGCCACCGCCGTATCCTGCCAGAGCTCGAACCAGCGCACGAGCTCGTCGAGCGATTCCACGACGATGTGCTGCGCGGAGGCCCCGAGCACCGCGTCCACGAGCGCGGCCCACTCCAGCGGGGCGTCGATGAGGTCTCCCGCGACGCCGCGCACCCCCGGGACGACGGGGCCATCCTGCCGGAGGAGCGCTCGCGCGGCCTCCGAGAGCCCCTCGTGGCGATCGGTCACTTCCTCGAGCACCTGACGACGCTCCCGGCACGCCTCGAGCTTCGCCCGCCACGACGCGAGATCGCGCCACGCCCCTTCGAGCAGTGCGCCGCGTTCCCGCAGCATCGAATCGTGGCGTTCCAGCTCGTGGGCCGTCGTGGTGGCCCGCGCCTCGAGGGCCCCGACCGCGCCCTCCCGGCCGGCGACCGTCTCGGTGAGCCGGGCGTGTCGTTCCCGTGCGGCGGTCACCTCCGACCCCACCCGCTCGGCGGCCCTGCGGGCCTCCTCGGCCCGGGTCACGGCACGGTCGAGGTCGGCGTCGAGCCGCAGCATGAGCCGCTCGAGCGTCGCGAGCTCGGACCGCTGCTCGGCCAGCCGGGCCCGCAGCGTCGAGGCCGACTCATGGGAACCGAGAACGGCCTCCTCCCTGGCGGCGAGCGTGGCTGCGATCGTGTCGAGTTGGGTCGCGATCGCATCGGCCTGGGCCAGCGCGGCGGTGAGCGCGGCCTCGGCGTCCCGTTCCCGCGCGGCCGCCTCGCGCTCCGCCGCGGCGCGACGATCGGTGTCGCCGTCGAGTTCCTGACGCCGCTGCCGCAGCATCGCCAGCGTCGTCTCCGCGGCCGCCAGCGCCTGTCGCTCGCGGGCGAGCCGGCCATGGGCTGCCGCCAGCCGGGGCTCGAGTTCGCGGACCTGTTCCTCGAGGGCGGCACTCGCCTCCGTCGCGGAGGCCGCGGCGGTCTCGGCCACGGCGAACCGGTCGCGCAGGACGGCCAGCGCCTCCTCCACCCGGGCGACGTCGGCGTCGGCTTCGGTGAGATCGGTGGTGGCGGCGGACAACCGCAGCTGTCGCAGCCGGTCGGTCATCTGACGGAAGCGGCGCGCTCGTGCCGCCTGATGCTTGACGGTCTCGAGCCGGCTGGAAACCTCCCCCACGATGTCGGCGAGCCGCTGGCGATTCTGTTCGGTACGGTCGAGCCGACGCAGGGCCTCGGTGCGTCGCGCCCGGAAGCGGGTGATGCCCGCCGCCTCCTCGAAGACGGCACGCCGGTCCCGGCCGGAGGCGACGAGCAGCGCGTCGACACGCCCCTGCTCGATCACGCTGTAGGCCTCGGTGGCCGCGCCCGTGCCCGAGAACAGCTCGCGAATGTCACGCAGCCGCGACACCGCGCCATTCACCAGGTACTCGCTTTCGCCGCTGCGGTAGACCCGGCGGGTGATCTGCACGTCGTCGGCATCGACCGGCAGTTCGCGGGCCGCGTTGTCGAAGATCAGCGACGTTTCGGCCGTATTCAGCGGCTTGCGCGAGACGGAGCCCGCGAAGATCACGTCGGTCATCTCGCGGCCGCGCAGGCTGCGGACCGACTGCTCCCCCAGCACCCACTTGATCGCGTCCACCACGTTCGACTTGCCCGAGCCGTTCGGGCCGACGACGACCGTGATGCCGGCGGGAAACTCGAAGCGGGTCCGGTCGGCGAAGCTCTTGAAGCCGAACAGTTCGAGTGCT
>RFUD01000392.1 GCA_009923125.1 Planctomycetia bacterium | reverse complement strand
CCGTCGGCGTGATCAGTGGCGCGATTCGCGACGAGGGCACGAGCCGCCACTACCTACCGATGGAATTCCCAGCCGTCGCTGACCTTGACATCACCCTTGCGCTACGTGAGGCGGCAAAGGAGAGCGGCTTCCCTTGGTACGTTGGCATCGCTCAGTCAAAAGATTCGTTCTACGGCCAGCATAATCCTGAGCGCATGCCGATCGCCGAAGACCTGCAGCGCCGCTGGAAGGCGTGGATGGCGGGTGGCGCGATCTGCTCCGAGATGGAGGCGGCGACGCTCTACCGCGTCGTGGGCTGGGCCTTCAGCCCGCAGGCCGGAGCGACGCCCATCGCGGTGCGGTTGATGATCAACGGCACCACGGTCGGAACGTCCGTGGCGCGCATTCGCCGTCCCATGCTGCACCGCACACTCGGCAGCTCGCACCACGGCTTCAGCATCGCCGTCAATCGGTGGATGTTTCATCGCGGAGCGAACGAGGTGCGGATCGAGGCGATCGACCCGGCCACCGGCGCCGCGACGCTGATCGGCGTCCGGACGGTGCGCCGCTGACGGTGCGGAATGGCGTGCCGACCGGCGCGGCTGTCCATGCGGGCCGATGCGGTTTTGCATCGTGAAATGATCGGGCCGCACGCTTCGCTTGCCCGCCCGAAGCGCGGCGCGTAGAGATTGGCCGACGAGTGATCCACGGGAGATGCGACGCGTCGCCCGCGGGTCGAAACAATCGAATCGTCGGATAACGAGTTGAGGGAACAGCCGAGCGAGCACCTCCAGGTGCACATTCGTGCCGGCTTTTTTTGTTTTCAGGGCCCGAGGAACCACCGCCATGAGCCTCTTCGACACGCTTTTCCCGCCGCAGACGCGTCGCCCGGTTCGCCGCGCCGGCCCCCTGTCGCGCGGTCGTCGCTCACTCCGCCATGCCGAGGCGCTCGAACGCCGTCAGCTGCTCACGATCGCCCGCAACACGACCGATCAGTTCTTCGTCGACCCCGCCCCGGCCTTCGCGATCGATTCGCAATACGCGGAATACATCGTCTCCAACACCGCCGCGATCGCCGACGCATGGGTGAAGGTCGACATGCTCACGCCGACCCCCAGCGTCAGTTTCGGCCCCGGGTTCAACAACGAGGACGGGCTGTACCGCATCGGAGCGATCACCGCCGGCTCCACGAAGCAGGCGTTCATTTACTTTTCTACGCCGGTCACCACAAACACGGCGATCGTCAACCCCTATCGCGTCACGCTCTACAGCGGCAAGCCGGGCTCCGGCACGGAGTCTGCGGTGGAGCACGCCGATTTTTCGTTCACCAACGTCCAGCTCACCCAACGGAACGCCGTCAACAAGATCTCGACGATCTCGTTCAGCAGCACCGATCCCGTGGTCGGGGGCTCGCTCACGATGACGGTGACCGGCCGCATCGGCAACACCGCTGATCGCGTGCTGTTCACGCCCGCCAGCCGCAAGGACTGGAAGCCCGACGTCTACCGGCTCGAGAGCGTCGGCATCGCGGTCACGGGCGGGCCACCCGTGACGCCCAACCTCCTGTTCTTCGACCCGGCTCCAACCGGCAATCCGGGCAAGCCATTCACGGCGGACTACACGTTCCGGATCGACGGCTTCAACACCGACACGACCCAGGTGCAGCCCACGCAGTTCACACAGCAGAACCAGCAGCAGTGGGAGCACCACGACACCCCGGATTTCGCATTTCCTCCCATCCCGCCGGTCAAGCCGACAATCAATCTGGCGATCGCCAAGACCGATGGCGAAGACTGCTACGTGCCCGGGACGAACGTGCTGTATACGGTGACCGTCACCAATCTCGGCACGAGCGACGACGCCGTCTCCGGCGTCGTGGTCACGGATCCGCTGCCTGCGAACACCACGTTCGTGTCGGGCAGCGCGGGCGTGACACTCGACGGCACCACCGTGCGCTACACGACCGGCACGATTCCAAAGGGTGGCAACGTCTCGTTCACCTTCACGATCGCGACGCCATCCGACCGCACGGGCGACCTGGTCAACGTGGCGACGGCCACGCCGCCGGCCAACGTGAACCTCACCGTCACCAAAACCGACGGCTCCGCCACCTACACCCCGGGCGTCAACGTCACCTACACGATCGTCGTCACCAACACCGGGCCCAGCACCGTCACCGGGGCGCTCGTCTCCGATCCCCTGCCCGCCAACACCTCGTTCATCTCCGCCACCGGTGGCGCCGTCTACGACTCGGGCTCCAACTCCGTGAAGTTCACCACCGGAACCCTCATCCCCACCGGGTCCACATCCTTCACGTTCACCATCCTTCCCGACGCCAGCCGCACCGGACCCCTCGTCAACACCGTCTTCGCCACACCCCCCGAAGGCACCGGCGGCAGCACCACGAGTGCCACCGACACCGACACCGCCTCGCCCGTCGCCAACCTCACCGTCACCAAAACCGACGGCTCCGCCACCTACACCCCGGGCGTCAACGTCACCTACACGATCGTCGTCACCAACACCGGGCCCAGCACCGTC
>RFUD01000391.1 GCA_009923125.1 Planctomycetia bacterium | reverse complement strand
CAGCCCAAGGTCGTCATGGAGAGTCCGCCGTCGAGTCCACGGCGCCGTCGGCCTGCCGGCCGAACCCGCGCCGACCCACCCGCCACCGGAGAAATGTCGGCGTCGCGGCACGGAAAAATCCAGCCGCGGCCCGATTCCCGGCAGACCTTGCCAGGCGGCTAGTTTCGAGCCGGCGTGGATCCGGCACGGATCCGTCCGAGCGCGTTGGCGGCGGCGGCCCGCACGCCCGGCAGCGGGTCCTCCTCGGAGACCAGTTCGAGGAGCGGAATCGCCGCACCAGCGGCCGGGCCGATGTCGCCCAAGGCGACGGCGGCCTCGAGACGCGCCACATCGTTGCTGGCCTTCAGGGCACGACGCAGGCGGGGCACGGCCTCGCCGAACAGCGCCGTGTCGCCCGGTTCGATCTTGAGGGCGGCCCAGACCGCGACGGTGGCGAGCAGTTCGTCTTCCGAGGAAGACAGTGCACGGAGCGTGGCGAACGCGGGCTTGGCAGCCGGCCCGATCCGACCGAGGGCAAACGCCGCCGCGTAGCGGAGATCGGCGGGGGCATCGGCGGCCCCCACGATCTTCTCCAGCCGCGACACCGCCTCGACGGCCGCCGGCCCCACGGCCGCGATCGCCACCGCGGCGTCACCGCGATGCTTCGCGTCGGGATCGTCGAGCGCCTTGACGAGCGAGTCGAGCGCGTCCTTCGACAGCGGGCCGATCGCGGCCAGGATCTCAAGGACGGGACCGCGGATCGAGACGTCCCCGAGCGCGGACTCCAGCGGCTCGACGGCCACCGCGCCGGCCCGCACCAGGGCTGCGGCCGCGGCCTCCCGCACCGCCGGGCTGGGGCTCGTGAGGAGTCGGATGAACTCGCCGGCGAGACGTTTCTCGGTGGTGTCATCGATGGTTCCGCGGAGATCGGAGAGCGCCGAGATGGAGGCCGTTTGAATTCCCTCCTTCGGGCTCGACAGTCCGGCCGACAGCCGATCGACGGCGGAACTCACCAGCGCGGCATCGTCGGGGTGGATCCGCGCCCTGGCCCAGGCGGCGATCGCGGCGAGGAACGGATCGGCGTCACCGGCCGCCTTCTCGAGCGCCTGATCGCCGTCGCCGGCCTTGAGCCGTCCCAGCGCGAACGCCGCGGCGAACCGGAGCGAACCCTCCGGTGCGTCGAGCGCGCGGGCGATGTCGCTTGCGGCGGGCAGCGCCGGCTCGCCGATCGACGCGAGCGCCATGATCGACTGCATCCGCTCCTCGGTCGAGCCCGACGTCACGCCGTCGCGCAGCTGCGGCACCGCCGGCGCCGCGGCCGCACCGATCTCGGCCAGCGCGACGCTCGCCCAATACCGCGACGCGGGATTCTGGAGCGCCGCCGTCAGGAACGGCACCGCCTCGGCACCGAGGTCGGCGAGGGAGTGGATCGCCGGCAGAACCACCGATGCGTCCGCATCGGCGAGACGTTCGGTCACCAGCGGCAGGTAGGTGCCCGGAGCGGGCTGGAGCCGCTTGACCGCCCGCAGCACCGCCCGTCGCACCCGCGGGTCGGGATGCGTCAGCTTCTTGATGAGCGCCACGCCAGCCGCTTCGTAGGCGGACCGATCCGCCGCGGGCGAGTCGGCCCCGACGTCGTCGTCTGCACGGATCAGCCCGATCGCCGCGGCGGCCTGGGTGGCCACGATCGGGTCGGCGTCGTCCAGCAGTTTGACCAGCAATGGCACCGTGGTCACGGCGTCTTCACCGATCAGCCCGAGGGCGCGGGCAGCGTGCCACCGGACGCGGGGGCTGTCGTCGGCCACCGCCTTGACCATGTCGTCGAGGGCCCCGCGGGCGTTTTGGCCGAGCGCCGCGAGCGCGTCGATCGCCGACACCCGGTCGTCCTCGTTCCCGGCCGCCGCCAGCGCTGCCCGCAATTGATCGAGTGCATCCGGCGCCTGTTGGGACTGGGACTCCTGGGGCTGTGCTGTCGCCACCGGCTCCGCGGACACGGCGGCCGCCGTCTTGGCTTCGGGTTCCGCCGTCCGAACCACCTCCACGGCGACCGGCTTGGGCGGCGTCGGCGCGGGCTGGCTGCAGCCGGTCAGGCACGCTCCGAACACGAACGCCGTCACTATCGCACGATACGGATTCATCGCACCCAGTTCTCCAAAGGTTCCGCAAGGGGCCGGCAGGCGTCCACGACGAGCTGATCCGATATCGCCGCTGCTCGACGGCCTGAGTATACTCCGAACCACGGACGCGGCAGCGGCAGTGTGGCCGCCTGCGGCGGGTTTTTACCAGTCCGTTTTTCGCTCCATTCGAATCGCGGTGTCGGAGGTGCAGACGACCATGGCTTTTCCCTCGCAGTTTCGCCGAATGGCTTTCATCCTCGTGGCGGGCGGTGTGTGGGCGTCGCTCCTCGCCCCGGGTGCGATCGGAAACTGGGTGCGCGATCTCGGCCAAGCGCTCGATCAATATGGAATCGCAGTTCGCACTGGCCATCATTGTGCGTGGCCGCTTATGAGACGTTTCAAGACCGTAGCCACAACGCGCGCC
>RFUD01000040.1 GCA_009923125.1 Planctomycetia bacterium | reverse complement strand
GTCATCAGGCCCCCGCACGCGGTGGCACCGATCATCCGGGCCATGCGCTCTTGAGCAGCCGTTGGCTGAAACGTGGGCCAGCGGAGCGCAGGCCAGCGGAGCGACGGAAAAACGAGGCCGGGATCGAGCACGAGCGCCGCCAGGAGGATCACCGCCACGCCCATCGTGTGCGCGAAGACCTCCGAAAAATTGAAAAACCGCAGTAGCTCTTTCGGGACGCCGCCCGCCTTGCACCATGCCGCGACCGGCAGATCGATCGTGAGCAGCGCCATGCCCAGCAGCACGAGCGCGGCGGCGGTGAGCATGAGCCCGCGCCGGGACCACGGCGGGCTCAACGGCACGGTGGATTCAGACGTAGCGGTGGGAAAACGCAGCGGCGCTGTCATGCCCGGAATCGTCGCACAGCCCAGGCGTCGGGGTCGAGTCGAATTTCGCCGCTCACGTCCACAGGCTGCGATCGAGCAGGCGGTAGTTGATCGCCTCGCTCACGTGGGCGCAGCCGATCCTCTCGGCGGCGTCGAGGTCGGCGATCGTCCGGGCCACCCGCAAGACTTTGTCGTGCGCCCGCGCCGAAAGCCCCAGATCAGCCACGGCCCCGCGCAAGAGATCGACGGCGGCCGGCTCCAGTGGGCAGAATTCGCGGATCTGGCGGCTCGACATCCGGGCGTTCGACCGCGTCGCCAGGTCGGCGAAGCGGCGGGCCTGCCGTTCGCGGGCCGCGAGCACAGCCTCGCGCATCTGTCCGCTGGATGTCCCGGCCCGCGACGACGCAAGCTCGCGAAACGGCACCGCGGGCACCTCGAGATGGATGTCGATCCGATCGAGGAGCGGCCCCGACACCTTGCCCATGTATTTTTCCACTTGCGGCGCGGTGCACTGGCACTGGCGGCGCGGGTCGCCGCGGTAGCCGCACGGACAGGGGTTGAACGCGGCCACGAGCATGAAGTCGGCGGGAAACCGCGTGGTCGTCCGCGCCCGACTGATCGTCACCGTGCCATCCTCGAGCGGCTGCCGCAGCACCTCCAGCGTGCGGCGGTTGAACTCGGGGAGTTCGTCGAGGAACAGCACGCCGTTGTGGGCGAGGCTGATCTCGCCCGGCATGGGGATCGAACGTCCGCCCACGAGTCCGGCCTCGGAGATCGTGTGGTGCGGGGCGCGGAACGGCCGCGTGGCCAGCAGCGGCTGGCCCGGCGACACCAGCCCGAGCGCGCTATAGATCCGGGTGGTTTCGATCGACTCGGCCGCCGTGAGCTGCGGCAGGATGGTCGGGATCCGCTTGGCGAGCATCGTCTTGCCACCGCCCGGCGGGCCGAGCATGGCGACGTTGTGGCCCCCGGCGGCCGCGACGCACAGCGCCCGTTTTGCAGCCTCCTGCCCGCGCACGTCGGCGTAATCGATGTCATACGACGCGAACCGCTCGAACCACTCCGTGACGCGCGGCGGGGCCGGCGAAATCTGCAGGTCGCCGGCGAAAAACTGCACCGCTTCCGTGAGCGTGGAGACCGGGATGATCTCCACGTCCTCCACGACGGCCGCCTCGGTCGCGCTCGCCGCCGGAATCACGACGCCCCGCAGTTTCTTCTGCCGCGCCGCCGCGATCGCCATCGAGAGCGCCCCGCGGGCCGGACGGGTAAAGCCCTCGAGCGAGAGCTCCCCTACGACGGCGTAGTCGTTGAACCGATCCGACGAAAACTGACCGCTGCCCGCCAGGATGCCCAATGTGATCGGCAGGTCGAACGTCGCCGCCTGCTTGGGGATCTCGGCCGGGGCGAGATTGACGACGATCCGGTCATTGGGCCGTTGGAAGCCCGAGTTGACCATGGCGCGGGCCACCCGATGGGTGCTCTCACGGATGGCGGTGTCCGGCAGGCCGACGAGCACGGTGCTCGGCAGGGCACCGGTGGAGACGTCCACCTCGACGTCGATCGGCACGGCATCGATGCCGAAGAGCGAAAACGTGTGCAGGCGGGCGAGCATCGGCGGTCCTTTCGTGATGGGGAAAGCGGATCGGGATGTGCAGGAAATGAACCAGTTGATGGTAAGTATACGGACGTTCACGTATGCGTCAAGTCGGCTGGGTGTCCTGCGTTGGCGAGGGGCTGGCAGCATGGAGAGTGGTGCCCCCGCGACTGTGCAGCACGGGTCGGTTTTGCCCGAGCCGTGTCCGGTCGCGCGCTTGCGGTGGTCCGGTTGATCGACCTATTCTTCATCGGAGACGCACGTGCAACGTTGCACGGGCAAGTGTCCCACGCCGCGGGGCTGAGGTGATCTCTTGCAAGGTACGAGCCGGCTCATGCGGAGCTTCGCATTCACGGCGGCCTGCGCCGTCGCAGCGATGTTTCGTGGAGAGCATGTGGTCGTTGCTGGGCCCGTCGCCCCCGCGCTCGCTCGGCCAGAGGACCAGGCGCGATTTCGACTCACGACCTTTGGTACCGGTCTCGCGTTCCCCACGAGCATGGCAACGCTGTCGGACGGATCGCTGCTGGTGGCGACGAGTACCGGCGGCACGTCCTGGGCGAGCCACTCCATCTTTGCATCGACGTCGGCATCGATCGTCAGGCTGGTCGATGCCGACGGCGACGGCGTCTCGGACGGCGCGCCGCAGGTTCTTGCCGCGGGCCTGCCCGGGCTGCTCACCTCGATCCGTCGTGTTGGCGACCTCGTCGTCACCCTCAGTTCCCAAACAGGCGCAGAGGCTGTCACGATCTTTCGCACTGGCGCGTCGCCTTCCGACCCGCTCACCCCCGCCGGCAGACTCGCATTCACGTTTCCGAGCGGGTTTGAGCACACCACGTACGCCTTGGCGGCCCGGCCTGCGGTGGGAGGGGGCGTCGAGGTCTATTTCAATGTCGGCGCGCAGTCGAACAACGCATCAACGCCCGAGACGACGACGGTCGGCCTGCTAGCCAGCAGCGGCGCGAGCTTCAGTGCCGCGTTCTCCACGTTTCAGCTCGCTGCGGATTCGATTCACCGCGTCGTCATCACCGACAACGTGACGTCGCTCTCCGTCTCGCCACCGACGCAGATTGCCCGCGGACTGCGGAATGCGGCGGGCATGACGTTTGACGCCGCCGGCAACCTGTACCTCGAAGACAATGGGATCGACACGCCGTCGAATCGTTCAGTGTCGTACTCGGCCGACGAGTTGAACATCGTCACCGCTGGGCAACTGGGCCAGTCGGTGCCCAACTTCGGCTTCGCAGATACGTTTGTCGAATACGCAACGGGCGCGACGATCGGGCCGACGTTCGGCGTCACGGCCCCGCTGGTCGCCTTCCGACCGATCCGTGGCGAGAAGAGCGAGGGGGCGGTCGAACTTGCCGTGGCCCCGGCAGCCTTCCCGTCCGAGTTCACGGGCGGTGTGTTCGTGGCGTTTTCGGGGGCTTTTGGGCAGGGCGGGGTGAACAATACGGAAAATCCGGTGGCCTTCGTGGACACCGCCACCAACACGTTTTTCCATTTCATTGAAAACCAGGTCATGGGGCATCCCAATGGCCTGCTGAGCACATCCGACGCGCTCTATATCTCCGACCTGAATTCCACCGGGGCGTTCTATGGCACGGTCGATGGTGTGCCGGCCGACCAGGGTGGCGTGATCTACAAGATCGTGGCGGTTCCGGAGCCTTCAGCGTTGGCCCTCGCTGTGCTGAGCGTCAGCGGCTGCATGGTCGCAGCCTGCCGGCGACTCCATCGGGGGCGTATCGCGGTGCGATGAGGTGCCCTCCCGTGGAGCCGTGGCCGATGGCGTATCGAAGGCTGTGGTGGGTGCTGTGTGGCGTCTCGGCCGCAGGCTGGACTGCGGGCTGGGGCCGGGCCGACGAGGGGATGTGGCTGTTCAGCCATCCGCCGCTCGAGCGGATCGCCCGCGACCATGCCGCCGCGCTCGGCGACGCCCGGCTCACGCCCGAATGGCTCACGCACCTCCAGCAGGCGTCGGTCCGCTTCAACTCCGGCGGCTCGGGATCGTTCGTCTCGGCTGACGGCCTGGTGCTGACGAACCATCACGTCGGCGCCGATGCCCTGCAGAAGCTCGGCACGCCGGAGCGCAACCTCTACCGCGACGGCTTTCTCGCGACGACGCGCGACGACGAGCTGCGCTGCCTCGACCTCGAACTCAACGTGCTCATGTCGATCGAGGACGTGACGGCGCGGGTGCAGGCGGCCGTGGCCCCTGATGCGCCGCCCGCCGACGCCTTCGCGGCTCGCCGCAAGGTGATGGCGGAGATCGAGAAGGAATCGCTCGCCGCGACCGGCCTGCGGAGCGACGTCGTCACGCTCTACCAGGGCGGGCGGTACCACCTCTACCGGTCGAAGAAGTACACCGACGTGCGGCTCGTCTTTGCACCGGAACAGCAGATCGCGTTTTTCGGCGGCGACGCCGACAACTTCGAGTTTCCCCGGTACAACCTCGACGTCTGTTTCTTCCGGGCCTACGAGAACGGCCGGCCGGCCCGCGTGCCCCATCATCTCACCTGGGCCAGGCAGCCCGTCGCGGCGGGCGAGCTCGTGTTCGTGTCGGGCCATCCCGGGCACACCGATCGGGCCAACACGGTCGCCGAACTGCTGGCGATGCGGGATCGGCAGGTGCCGTTTTCGCTCGGGATGCTGAACCGGCTCGAGACGCTCTACGCGGCGTACGGCGGCGAGGGGCCGGAGGAGCGACGGCAGGCGATGGGCGACCTGTTTGGCGTGCAGAACGGCCGCAAGAACCGCGAGGGACTGCTGGCGGCGCTCCTCGATCCCCCGCTGCTCGCCCGAAAACGCGCGCAGGAGGCCCGGCTTCGTGAGATCGTGGCGGCGCGGCCCGGTGCGTCACAGCCGTCGCCCTTCGAGCGGATCGAACGGGCCGAGGCCGACCTCGCGCGGGTGGCCCTGCGGCACAATTTTCTGGAAGGGGCCGTCGGATTCAACAGTCAGTATTTCGCCAATGCCCGGCTGCTCGTGCGGGCGGCCGACGAGGCGGCGAAGCCGAGCGGCGAGCGGCTGCGCGAGTATCGCGAATCCAACCGCGAGTCGCTCGAACTCCAGCTCTTCTCGCCCGAGCCGATCTACGACGCCTTCGAGATCGTCAAGCTTGCCGACTCGCTCACGGCCCTGGCCACCGCGCTCGGGGCCGATGACCCGCTCGTCGTGACGGTGCTGGCCGGCGCGTCGCCCCGCGAGCGGGCTGCGGCGCTCGTGGGCGGAACCACGCTCGGCACCCGGGCCGGTGGCGACCGGCCCGACACGCGGCGGGCCCTGTACGACGGTGGCAAGGCGGCGGTCGATGCGTCTCTCGATCCGATGCTCGCGGTCGCCCGGCTCGTGGACGACGAGGCGCGGGCAACGCGAAAAGTGGTCGAGGCGGCAGGGGAGGTCAAGCGGCAGGCCCATGCGGAGATCACCCAGGCCGTGTTCGCGGTCGAAGGCGAGACGATCTATCCCGACGCCACGTTCACGCTCCGGCTCGCCTACGGCACGGTGCGGGGCTACGAGGAGGGCGGGCACGCCGTGCCGGCCGTGACGACGTATCGCGGCCTTTTCGCCCGGGCCGACGCCAAGGGCGGAACGCCGCCCTTCGACCTGCCGCCGCGGTGGCGCGACCGGCGGCCAAAGCTCGAGCGCGACGCGGCCTTCCTCGACGCGCCGTTCAACTTCGTCTCCACCGCCGACATCATCGGCGGCAATTCAGGCAGCCCCGTCGTGAACGCCCGCGGAGAGCTCGTGGGGCTGATCTTCGACGGCAACATCCAGTCGCTGGCGCTCGATCTGGCCTATGACGACACCCGGGCACGGGCCGTGGCGGTCGATGCGGCAGGCATCCGCACGGCCCTGGAGAATGTGTACGACGCCCGCGGACTTGTGGAGGAGATCGGGGCGAATGCGGCGCTGCCGGCGGCCGCGGCCGCCGCGGCGGGCGACTGGCGGCCGCTGTTCGACGGCCGCGTGCTCGGTGGCTGGAAGGCGAGCGAGTTTGGTGGCGAAGGGGATGTCGCGGTGGTGGATGGCGCGATCGAGATCGGCATGGGAGCCGACTTGAGCGGCGTGACCTGGACCGAGAACTTTCCGCGCCAGCACTACGAGCTGGCCCTCGAGGCCCGGCGGATGGACGGCAACGACTTCTTCTGCGGCCTCACGTTCCCGGTGGGCGACGACCCGTGCAGCCTGATCGTCGGCGGGTGGGGCGGGGGAGTGGTCGGCCTGTCGAGCATCGACGGCCTCGATGCGGCCCACAACGACACCACGCAGTACCGGGCGTTCGACACCGGCCGCTGGTATGCGGTGCGGGTGCGCGTGACGCCGGAGCGGATCGAATGCTGCCTCGACGAGGAGGGCGTGATCGACCAGCCGCTCGCGGGCAAGACGCTCTCGATCCGGCTCGAGGTGACGCCGTCGCTGCCGCTCGGCATCGCCACCTACGCCACGACCGCGCAGGTGCGCAACATCCGCTGGCGACCGCTGCCCGGAGGCACCTCTCGATGACCGGAGCCGGGCCGGCGCCAGAACCAGCCGGTGAGCAGGACAAGCTGCGCCGCCAGATCGCCGAGGAGGCGGCGCGGCTCGTGGCCCGCGGCGGCGACTCCGAGCGGGCCCGCTACCGCGCGGCACGGCGCGTCGGCCACGGGTGGGTGCCCCCCGACCAGATCCCCGAGCACGACGAGGTGCGTCGCGAGTTGCATCGCGTGGCGGACACGGGGCACGGGTTCGCCGCCCTCGTCGGCGACCGATTCGACAGGATCGCCGCCGCGGTGGCGCCGCTCGCCGCGGTGCGCACCGATCCCGCGCGGCATGTCGAGACCGATGCGCTCGAGCACGCGCTCCAAGTGTTCGATCTCGTCCGGGACGAGCGGCCGTTCGACGAGGAACTGCTCACGGCGGCACTCGTGCACGACGTGGGCCGGGCGATCGACCGGGCTGATGCGATCGGGGTCGGGCTTGCGGCACTTTCAGGCCTCGTCACGCCGCGCACGGCCTGGTTCGTCGAGACGCTGCCCGCCGCGCGAGCCTACCGCGATGGCACGCTCGGCCAGCGGGCGCGGCACCGGCTGGAGGCCCACGCCGACTTCGAGGACGTGCTCCTGCTCGCCGATGCCGACCGCCGAGCACACGTGCGCGATGCCGCGACGCCGTCGCTCGACGATGCGATTGCGACGCTCCGCGAGCTGGCGGACGACGACGCGTAGGCCCGTCGCCGCGCAGACCGCCGTCGCCCCCCACGCCGCCGTCGCTATGGCGCCTCGGGGGATTGGCCGCCGAGCGCGGCCTTCACCGCCTCGCGGGCCTCGCGCCAGCGGGTCTTCACGGTGCGTTCCGAGCAGTCGAGCAACGTGGCGATCGACTTCTGGTCGGCTCCCAGAAACCATACGAGATGGAACACCTCGCGGGCGTCCGCCGGCAGATGGTCGATCGATTCCTGGAACATCGTCCAGCGATCGAGCGTCGTGTCGGGGGCGGCGAGGTGGTCGATGTGACGCTCCACGCCCGTGCCCCGTCCCGACAGTGGCGGTAGCACGTTGGTGCCATGGTTGGCGGCGTACGACCAGGCGCCGGCATGCTTCCTCGCCAGGTCGATCAGTTCGCGGCGCACCTCGGTGGCGGCCAGCGCGAGCACCGCGCGGGGCGAGTCCACCGGCATCTGGCCGAGCGACCGGTGGAGCCGCATCGCGGCCGCCTGGAAGACGTCGTCGGTATCGTCCCATCGGCGCACGTTGGGAAAGCGGGCCAGCATCCGGTGGGCGAGTTGTCGCACCCGTTCGGCACAGAGTTCGATGATCTGATCCCGGGACGCGAGGTCACCCGCCGCCAGCCGGGCGACGCAGGCATCGAAAGCCGGCGGCAGGGAGTGGTCGGCATCCATGGCACGTGGGTCGAATTTTACCAGGTTTTGCCCCTGGGGCGGTCGCCTCCCGTTTCATCCTATGGAGGACACCGATATGCCCCGCCGTTCCCGCCCGCTTGCACCCCATCCCAAGGCCGCACCCCATAAGGTCTTGGGGCTTGCGGCCCGCGAGGAAGACGCCGTGCGGGTGATCGAAGTCGCGCACCTGATGTTGCGGCGGTGGCGGCGGGTCAGTTCGGGAGAGGGGCTGCCGGGGCCTGGACCGGCCTCCGAGGCCGAAGCGACGAACCGCATCCGGCAGATCCTCGCCGCGCGGCAGGCGATGCTCGAGCGAATCCACTCCGGTTGGCGCTGTCCATGATGCGGGCGGTGGATTCCCCTCCGTGGAGCGGTACACTCCGGCATGGCCGGGATCGCCGCTGGATCGCCCGATCCATTTGATTCACGCGAGTCGCGCGAGGGCCGGCCAGCGTCCGGCATGTCCGGGACGTCGGATTCGTTCGGCCTCGGGGCGGGATTGCCGCTCGAACTTTCGCCAGGCACCGATCTGGGCGGGCTGACGATCGTGCGCCTGATCGGGGTCGGTGGCATGGGCCGCGTCTACGAGGCGCGGCAGGCGGCGCCCGACCGGCTCGTCGCCGTCAAGGTGATGCGCGAGTTGCTGGTGTCGGCCGACCGCCGCCGCCGGTTCGAGTACGAAGCCGAGGTGCTCGGGCGGCTGCGGCATCCGAACATCGCGCAGGTCTTCATGTGCGGCACGTTCACGGCCGGGCCGGTGGCGATGCCGTTTTTCGTCATGGAACTGGTGGCCGAGGCCCGCCCGCTCACGCACTATGCGCGGGACCGCGGGCTCGGCGTCACCGCCCGGGTCGAGCTGTTTCGTCGCGCCTGTTCGGCGGTCGCCCACGGCCACGAGAAGGGGGTGATCCATCGGGATCTCAAGCCGGGGAATGTGCTGGTCGATGCCGTCGGCGAGGTGAAGGTGATCGACTTCGGTGTGGCGAAGTCGCTGGCGGCCGAGTTCGCGTCGCGATCACTCGCCACGCAGGCGGGCGAACTCGTCGGCACGCTGTCCTACATGAGTCCCGAGCAGTTGGCCGGACGCAACGAAGACATCGACGCCCGGACCGACGTGTATGCGCTGGGGCTGGTGCTGCAAGAACTCGTCACCGACCGGCCGCCGACCGACCTCGCCGGCGGCATGGTCGCGGGAGCGTCGCGGTCCGGGCGCGATCCGGCGTTCGACGGGGCGAGCGCGGTGGAACGGGCAGCCCGCGCCGGCGGCTGCGGGAGGGCCGCGGCCCGGGCACTCGGCAGCATCGTCGGCACCTGCCTCCAGCCCCGGGCCGCCGATCGGTATGCCACGGCGGTCGAGGTCGCCGCGGAGCTCGGGCGCTGGGCGGCGGGGGAGCCGATCCTGGCGCGGCCCGCGACATGGAGCGAATCGCTCGGACGCCTGTGGCGACAGCGCCGGGCGGCCGTGGTGGCGACGCTCGTGGCGGCGGGGTCGCTCGTGGCGGCGGCGGCCGGGAGCTCCTTTTTCTTCCTGCGGGCGGAACGGCAGGCCGCCGCCGCGCGGGCCGATCTCTACGCGGCCAACCTGTTTCTGGCGGCCGACGCCCGCCATGCGGGCAACGTCGCCGAAGCCCGGCGCCGGCTGGCGGTGGCGCGGTCGCTTGTGGCCGACAGCGGCAGCCGGCACCCGATCGAACTCGCGTGCCTCGAGGCGTCGTCCGATGATTCGCTGGCAGTCGTGGCCCGGGCGTCCGCGAGCGTCCTGGCGACCGCCTGCTCACCCGACGCGACGCGGGTGGCGTTCGCAGCCCGCGACGGCACGGCGCGGATCGTCGGACTGCCGGCACACGCGTCCCTGCCCGCGGTCGATCTCGTCGGTCACGCCAAGGAGGTGTGGCAGATCAGGTGGTCACCGAACGGCGACCGCGTGGCGACCGCTTCGGAGGACAAGACGGCCCGGGTCTGGGACGCCGGCGGCGGCCGCGAAGTGCTGCGCATCGAGAAGCATGCGGCGAAGGTCTACGGCGTCGCGTTCAGCCACGACGGTACGACCCTCGTGACGTCCGGCGCCGACGGGGCGGTGCGGCTCTGGGACGCCACCACGGGAGACGAGCGCAACACCCTCATCGATGGAGGGGGCACGGTGTATGACGTGGCCGTCACCCGCGACGACAGGGTCATCGCCGCCGGTTGCCAGGACGGAACGGTGCGGTTGTGGGACGTCGATGGCGGCAGGATCGAGCGGCGGCTCACGGGGCACGAGCAGCGGGTGTTTCGCGTCGCCTTTTCACCGGACGACACGCGGCTGGCGACCGCGTCGGAGGACGGCACCGTGCGCATCTGGCGGGTCGCCGACGGCAGGTCGCTGGCGAAACTCGAGCACCCGATGCGGGTGAACGGCGTGGCCTTCACGCCGGACGGGCGGCAGGTGGCGACGGCTTCCGGGGACGGCGTGCTGCGGCTGTTCGCGGTGTCGCGCGGCCGTGAGCGGCGGATGTTTCGTGGCCACGAGGCCGCCCTGATGTCGGTGTCATCCGTGGATGGCCTGGGGATGGTCACCGGATCGATCGATCGGACCGTGCGGCTGTGGGGCGCGGGCGTCGAGTCCCCGGGCGAGTCGGCCGTCGGGGTGCGCGGCGTGGCATACGACCCGCGCGGCGATCTGCTCGCGGCCGCCCGGATCGACGGCGTGGTGGAACTCCTCGACGCCGTCACGCTCGAGCGCCAGGGACGCTGGACGGCCGGGTCGGGGCCGGTGCGCGACGTCGCGTTTTCGGGCGGGATCGTGGCCGCCGCCTGCGACGACGGCTGTGCCCGGCTGCGGCAGGCGGATGGCACCGGTGAGGAACGGGTGCTCGCAACGCACCGCCAGGAGGTGCATTCCGTGTCGTTCGCCTGGGCCGGCCGCCGGCTCGCCACCGCCTCCGACGACAACACGGCCGCGATTCACGACCTCGTCGATCCTACCGCTGCACCGCGGATGCTGCGGCACCCACGGCGTTGCTTCTGTGCGCGGTTCTCGGCCGACGGCCGCCGGCTCTATACGGCCTGCGAGGACGGGCGGGTGCGGGGGTGGGACGCCACGAGCGGTCGGCTCCAAATGGAGTTCGCCGCGCACCCGCGGCAGGTGAACTGGCTGTCGGTGTCACGCGACGGCGAACGCCTGGCGACCGCGTCGTCCGACGGCACGGAGATCCACGGCTGCGCCGCCCGATG
>RFUD01000390.1 GCA_009923125.1 Planctomycetia bacterium | reverse complement strand
GCGCCGGCCACCTTGTCGAACCCGGCGATCCGGGCGTCGGGCGGGAGCAGGTCCTTGATCTCGAGCCGGGGCAGGGCGAGCAGGTCGCGGAGCGTGTTCTCATACTCGCTCCGTGTCATCCGCCGCATCCGGATTCGCCCGGCGTCGGCGGTGGCGGCGCGATCGGCCGCGAGCAGCGCCGCATCGAGGGCCCGGAGCACGTCGTCGCGATCGGCTTTCGATGGTTGCTCGCTGTCCTTGGGGGGCATCTCGCCGGCGATCACGCGGTCGTAGACGCGCGTGAACCGCCGCAGCGGCTCGGGCGCCGAGAGATCGGCAGGCAGGGAGGCAAGGTCGAGACCAGCCTCGGCGTCGGGCCCGGAATGACAGTCGTGGCAGTAGCGGGCGAAAAACCCCCGGGCTCTCGCCAGTTCGGTCGCGCCGGCCGCCGGCAGCGCGGCAAGGGTCGCGAGCATGAAGATGCCACGGCACACGTTGCGCATGTCAACCCTCGAGGCCCCGCAGCGATCCTGTGCTCGTCGAGAAGGTATCGGTCTCGAAGCCCAGCCGCTGGAGCATCGTGACGAACAGGTTGGCGAGCGGCTCGTTCCGCTGTTCGTTGAACGCCAGGTGGCCGGGATGCCGATAGCCGCCACCGGCGAGCAGGATCGGGAGGTTCACCGTGGCGTGGGCGTTGGCGTTGCCGAGGCAGCTGCCGTAGAGCACCTGCGTGTGATCGAGGAGGGAGCCGCCCTCTTCCGAGACGTCGGCGAGCGACCCCAGCAGATACGAAAACGCCTGCATCTGGGCCTCTTCGATCTTCTTGAGCTCGGCGATCTTGTCGGGCTCGTTGCCGTGGTGCGTGAGGCCGTGGGTCTCGTTCTTCACGCCGGGCACGTGCGGCACGACGGAGAACGTGGCGATCGACAGCGTCACCGCACGGGTGGAGTCGGTTTCGAGGGCCAGGCGGATCATGTCGAACATGAGCTTCGAGCGGGCGATCACCTCGTTGGCGTCGGCGATGTCGTTGGGCTCGGGGTACGACACTGTCGGTTTCGGCCGCTTCTCCCAGGCCGCCGCCTGCTCGAGCCGAGCCTCCATCTCCCGGATGCTCGTGAAAAACTGGTCGAGGCGGGCCCGGTCGGCCGCGTGCACCCGGCGTTCGAGCGTCGCCGCCTTGTCGAGCACGAGGTCGAGCACGCTGCCGCCGGCTTCGATCCGCCGCATCGTTGTCGCCTGCTCCTCGGGAGTGCCCGCCGCGAACAGTTGGCGGTAGAGCCGCTTCGGGCTCGTTTCGGCCGGAATCGGCACGCCCGACCGCGACACTGCGAGCGTATCGGAGTAATGGAAGCCGTTGCGCACGCTGAGCGCGAGAAATGGAAACCGCGTCTCGGTCCCCACGCGTTCCGCGACGAGCTGGTCGAGCGAGAGCGTGTTGCGGAAGTTCGGCTGGCCAGGATGGGGGGCGCCGGTCAGGAAGCATTGCGCCGCGTGGTGGTTGCCATCGACCTCCGGGTGCGAGATCCCGGAGAACACCGTGAACTTTCCGCGATGCTCGGCGAGGAGGTCGAGATACGGGCTGGCCGGGGGTTGGCCCGCGGCCGGCTTCGCCGCCGGAAAGAAAAACTGCGGCATCATGCCGAGGGCGTTGTGGATGAACACCACCCGCCGGGGCGGCGCGGCCGCGGCACGGGCGGTGCGCGGGGCAAAGGCCTCGAGAAGCGGCAGCGCGACGCCAGCCCCCGCCGCCCGCAACAGCGAGCGACGCGACACCGCCACAAGGCGTCCGGAAGCGCACCTCACGATGTGACCGTAGACGACCGCTCGCCGGATCGACAGTCGCTCGTTTACCGACTCGGCCTCACGCCGACGAATACCGGCCGAAACGCGCCCCATCGCATATTCTGGTAATAGGAATAATCAAAGCGGAAGAAGACGTCTTCCGGATCATTTCAGCCCGTCGGGCAACGGCCCGCGAGTCGCAACTGTACATCCGCTTTATCGAGGAACGGCTCCGATGACAGACGACATTCCAGAACTTTCGATGACCGATTTCGCGCGAGCAATCTCAGCAGGCACTCGCCAGCGGCTGGGAGAGGGACGCATAACCTCTGGCAACGATGTCGCGACGATTCGCACGTTCGTCGGGCTCACCGTCGAGCAGTTTGCCGAGGCAACTGGCGCGACCGTGGAGACGGTGCGAGACTGGGAGTCTGGAAAACCCACGCTCGACGGCCCGACCATGCGCCTCCTGCGCATTGCGGTGCGGCATCCCGGCGTATTTCTGGAAAGTCTCCGCTCAACGGTCTAGAGCAAATCCGGCTTCAGTGGAGCGGCACCCGCGTGAAAATCACCGCCCCGCTGGCGTGACCGCTGGCAGGCACTTGCCGCAAATAGTGTACGCCCGTACAGTTCTGGGTGCTGTGGTGCTCGTGGTGACGTGAGCGACGCCGTAGGGTCGTGCTGCGAGGAAACGATGCCGTGGTATGATTTCATCTGGAATACAGGTGTGGACGGCAACGCGGCTCATATTGCCGAGCA
>RFUD01000389.1 GCA_009923125.1 Planctomycetia bacterium | reverse complement strand
GCCTACGCCGACGCCTACACCCCCGACCACTCCCGGCGTGGATCTCTGGAAGGAGCAGTTCTTCGCCCCCTACGTCGACATGGGGCAGTATCCCGTGCCCGACCTCGACGGCCTTGCCCGGCAGTATGGCGTGGGGCTGCTCACGCTCGGCTTCATGCAGGCCACGCCGGCCGGCAAGCTGGGCTGGGGGGGGTACGACGTGCTCACCCTCGACAGCACGAACGAACAAGCGCTGGCGATCCGCGGCGAGATCGACGCGCTGCGGGCGGCCGGCGGCGATGTGATGGTGTCGCTCGGCGGCGCCGCGGGGTTGAGCCTGGCCCAGTCGTACGCCCAGCGCGGGCTGGGTGCGCAGGCGCTGGCGACGGCCTATGGCGAGATGGTCGACACCCTGAAGCTCTCCAAGCTCGACTTCGACATCGAGGGCGCTGCCGTCGCCGAACCGCAGACCATCAGGCTCCAGATGGACGCCATCGCCCTCGTGCAGAAGACTCGTCCGGGGCTCGGGGTCTGGCTCACCCTGCCGGTGCTGCCGCAGGGCCTCACGCAGGACGGCCTGAACGTCGTGCAGGCCGCGCTCGTGGCCGGCGTGAAGGTCGATGGCGTGAACGTGATGGCCATGGACTACGGCGACAGCGCCGCGCCCCCGCAGCTCAAGTCGATGGGCGAGTATGCCATCGACGCGGCCAACGCCACCTTCGCCCAGATGACCAGCCTGTTTGCGGCACGTGGCCAGACGTTCGGCTGGAACCAACTGGGAGTGACCCCGATGCTGGGTGTCAACGACGTCCGGTCGGAGGTCTTCACCCTCGCCGACGCCGATCGGCTCGAGACTTTCGCCCGGGCGAAGGGGCTGGGGATGCTGTCCATGTGGTCGATCAACCGCGACAACCCGGGCCCCGCGGGGCAGCTGTCGAACTTCCACACGGGAATCCCGGCGATGTCCGCCGGCGGCTTCAGCCTCACGTGGGGCGACTACGGCAGCGATCCGGTGATCACCGGCGCGACCGGCGGCACCGCGCCGGTGGCCACGCTCCCCGGCATCACGGTCGGCGATCTGGCCATCACCGAGGGCAATCCCCAGGCCGCCCTGGCGAGCGGCTATCTCCGTGCGTCCGGCAGCCAGATTCTCGACGCCAACAACAACGCGGTGCGGATCGCCGGCGTGAACTGGTTCGGCCTCGAGACGAGCAACTTCGCCCCGCACGGCCTCTGGTCACGCGGCTACAGGGAGATGATGGATCAGATGAAGTCGCTCGGCTTCAACACGATCCGGCTCCCCTACAGCGACCAGCTCTTCGACTCGGGCAGCACGCCCAACAGCATCGATTTCTCCAAGAACGCCGACCTCCAGGGGCAGAGCGGCCTGCAGATCATCGACAAGATCGTGGCCTACGCCGGCCAGATCGGGCTCAAGATCATCCTCGACCACCACCGCTCCGAGGCCGGCAACAGCGCCAATGCCTCCGGCCTCTGGTACACGTCGGCGTATCCTGAGAGCACCTGGATCCGCAACCTTTCGATGCTGGCCGGTCGCTACGCGGGCAACTCGACCGTCGTCGGCATCGATCTGCACAACGAGCCGCACGGCCCCGCCACCTGGGGCGACGGCGGCGTCAACGATTGGCGGCTGGCCGCCGAACGGGCCGGCAACGCCGTGCTCGCCGCGAACCCCGACCTCCTGGTGATCGTGGAGGGAATCGAGACCGCCTCCTCGGGCAGCTACTGGTGGGGCGGCAATCTGTCGAATGCCGGGGCGTATCCGGTGCGGCTGAACACGGCCGGCCGGCTCGTCTATTCGGCCCACGACTACCCGGCCAGCGTCTACCAGCAGAAATACTTCAGCGACCCGAGCTACCCCGACAACCTGCCCGCTGTCTGGGACAGGAACTGGGGCTATCTCTTCCGCACCGGCACCGCGCCGGTCCTGCTCGGCGAGTTTGGCAGCAACCTCGCCACGGCCAGCGACCGGGCCTGGTATTCGAAGCTGGTGAACTACCTCACGGGCGATCTCGACGGCAACGGCACGACCGATCTGACCGCCGGCCAGCAGGGGATCAGCTGGACCTACTGGTCGTGGAATCCCAACTCGGGTGACACCGGCGGCATCCTGGCCGACGACTGGAGGACGGTGAACACGTCCAAGGTCGATCCGCTCAAGGCGGTGCAGTTCCAGTTCCCGGCGGTGTCGGGAACGGGCGGCGCGGTCACGACCACGCCGGCCACGTTCACCGTCTCGCTCTCGGCCGCGAGCACGCAGCCGGTGACGGTGCAGTACGCCACGGCCAACGGCACGGCGGTCGCCGGCAGCGACTATGCAGCCGCCTCCGGGACACTCACGTTCGCCCCCGGCGAAACCCAGAAGCTCGTGACGGTGCTCGTCAGCCGCGACACCACGGCCGAAGCGAGCGAAACCTTTTCGCTGACGCTCAGCAACCCGACGAACGCCACGCTCACCAAGGCGGCCGCGACCGGCACCATCGTGGACGACGACACGGTCGCTCCGCCCCCGGCGCCCACA
>RFUD01000388.1 GCA_009923125.1 Planctomycetia bacterium | reverse complement strand
TCGATGTCGGCGATGTCGATCGACACGATCTGGAAGGCCGTCTGGGCGTCGAGGCCGCGCTGGAGCACCGCCTTCGAGATCGTGTCGGGGTGTTCCATCACCTCGAAGTGGCTGCCGGCCGAGCCGATCGACGTGATGATGCCCTCGCCGACCCGCGCGATGATCGTCTCCTCGGTGGCGCCGCCGATGAGCTGCTGCAGGTTCGTGCGCACCGTCACGCGGGCGCGGATCTTGAGTTCGACGCCGTTCTTCGCGACCGCGGAGAGCGTGGACTTGCCGCTCGCGCTGTCGGGACAATCGATCACCTTGGGATTGACGCTCGTCTGCACCGCGTCGAGGACATCACGGCCGGCCAGATCGATGGCGCAGGCCCGGTCGAAATCGAGATCGAGATCCGCGCGATGGGCGGCGATCAGCGCCCGGATCACCCGTGGCACGTCGCCGCCGGCGAGATAGTGGGCTTCGAGCCGACGCACCGAAACGTCGCGGCCGATACCGGCCTGCGTCGCCATGATCTTCGCCTGCACGATGGTGCGGGCGTTCACCTTCCGCAGGCTCATGCCGAGCAGCTCGAGGAAGGTGACGCGGGACTTCGACCAGAAGGCCTGGAACCACAACTGGCCGTAGTTGAAGACGAGCAGCAGCAGCGAGAGGGCGAACAGCCCGAGGATCAGTCCGGCGGCCACGAGCGCGGGGAAGGGCAGCTGGAAGGGCGGCTGATTCAAACGACACCTCGTAGGGACACAAGCCTGTGTGGACGCACTCCCGCTGCGGAGAGCGTCGGTTCGGGGGCGGCAAAAGTCTCGTCGCGTGGGCCGGGGCGGCCCGATGCGCCTCGAGCGTTCGCCGACCCTCGCACCTCCTGAAAGGGTAATTCACGAATTCCGCGGAGGGAAATCGGCGGAAATCGTCAATACGTGAGGACCGTTTCGACCCGGTGCGGGGCGAGGCGTCCGCGTCCGCCGAGGGCCTCCAGTTCGATGAGGAAGGCCGCCCCGGCCACCGTGGCGCCGCCCGCCTCGATGAGCCGGACGCACGCCGCCGCGGTGCCCCCGGTCGCGAGCACGTCGTCCACGACGAGCACCCGGGCCCCGGCGGCGAGCACGCCCTTGTGCATCTCGAGCCGGTCCTGTCCGTACTCCAGGTCGTACTCGTGGTGGATCGTCTCCGCGGGCAGTTTGCCGGGCTTGCGCACCGGGATCACTCCCAGCCCGAGAGCCAGGGCGAGCGGGCCGGCGAACAGAAATCCCCGGGCCTCGACGGCCGCGATGGCGTCGAGCGGCGCGTCCCGCCAGGGCGCGGCCAGCCGGTCGATGGCGCTGGCGAAGGCGGCGGGTTCCGCCAGCAGCGGCGTGATGTCGCGGAACAGGATGCCCGGCTTCGGGAAGTCGGGCACGGGTCGGATGAACGCCCTGAGGTCGATCGCCATCGCCGTCATGCTCCCCGGCGCAGCTGGATCGTCGCCCGCGGCACGCCGTCGAGTTCGAGCGCCAGCATCGCGAGTGTCTCCGCCTCGATCTGTCGCACCCGCTCGCGGGTGAGGCCGAGTTCGGCACCGATCTCCTTGAGGGTCATCGGCTCTCCGCCACCGAGGCCGAAACGCAGCTTGAGGATCTTCGAGGCCCGGTCGTCGAGCCGTTCGATCCGCTCGAGCACGTGCTTCATCGTGTCTTCGTCGAGGAGCACCTCGGCCGGGCACTTCATGTTCTCGTCCCGGACGATCTCCCCCAGTGACCAGCCGCCATCCGGCTGCTCGGTCTGCGGCGCGGCCTGGTGGACATGGATCGCCTTCTTGATGATCGGCAGCTTCTTGCGGGCCAGCCCGAGCGCGCGGGCCACCTCTTCCTGCGTGGGCGTCCTGCCGAGCGCGTCGAGCAGCCGGGCCGAGGCCCGCCGCCACTTCGACAGCAGCTCGACCATGTAGGCGGGGATGCGGATCGTCTTGCCGGAGTTGATGAGCGCCCGCTTGATCGACTGCTTGATCCAGTAGCTCGCGTAGGTGCTGAACCGGGTGCCGACCTTCGGGTCGAAGCCCTCCACGGCCCGCAGGAGCCCGAGGTTGCCCTCCTCGATCAGGTCGGGCAGCGGCAGGCCGCGGTTGGCGTAGCCGCGGGCGATGTTCACCACCAGACGCAGGTTGGCCCGCACCATGTGGTCGCGTGCCGCGGCGTCTCCGCGGGCGATCGCGTGGGCCAGCCGCTTCTCGTCGTCCGCGCTCAACAGCGAGGTGTCGTTGATCTCGCGGAGGTAGGTCTCGAGCGGATTCTGGACGGCGGACGAGGGCGGTCGGCGCTTCGCGGGCATGGGGCGAACAACCTTGCGACGGAGTGGTGGAGCGGGTCGAGCCGATGGCGGCGCGGGCGGGCGGAGAATCCGCCGGCCCGGCTGCGGCACACGAAATATCGGCGGCGCGGGCGGCCAACTGGACCGGCGGGGGAAGCAAGGCTGCGCATGCGGACTGGCGCGGTCGTGCCGCCGATCAGGCGAGCATCCAGTCGAACCTCGCCAGCTCGGGCAGCGCCCCGATCCGCACGGGGATCAGCG
>RFUD01000387.1 GCA_009923125.1 Planctomycetia bacterium | reverse complement strand
CCGCGTTCGCCGCGACCGGCGTGACGGAGAACGGCCTCCGCGGCTCGAGCCGCTCCGGCCCCGCGTACCGGTCACCGCCACGTCGTGTCCGTCGCCTCCTCGACGCGGTCCAGGACCGCGCGTCCCCCGGCCGTCGCATGCCCGCCTCCTTGCGACCCAAGCCGGGGGAGTCCATCCCTGGACCCCCCCACGCTGGTCGCTGCCTTCTTGCAGCCGCCGGACCTCCCGGCGTCTCACGTCCTGTGCCTCTGCGGTCCCCGTCGGGCAGTCAGCGATCCGACCACCGCCCGGCCTGCCCCGCAGAACCGCCGAACCGACCCGCCCCAACCAGACTGAAAGTCAAAGTTGTGGCTTGAGGATCAAGTCCGCATGAGCATCGTTCGCAGCAGGGGCGCCGCGATTCCACTCGGCATGCCGGCCGCCGGGACGCCGGCCGCTCGCGCGGCCGTGGCACGCGAGATTCCCGGCCGGTGCCGACCGCGCGGACACTTGGTGCGGGACCGCCGGACGGCGATCAGCCCGCGACCCGCACGATGATCGGCGCGATCCGCAGCGGCGGGCTCAGGCTCGTCGAGGCCGGGAGGGTGGTGGACTGCATGGTGGTGCGGTTGTAGGCCCGCACCCCCTTCGAGCCGCCGCCGCCGTTGAGCCCCTTGACGCCGTAGATGTTCTCGACCGTGCCGGGGTTCGCGATGCTGTCGAGCGCGGCCGTGAACACGCGGGCGTTCGGCTTGGCGAAGCTGGAGAACACCGTCAGCTTGGCGAGGTTGCCCCACGTGCCGCCGTCGTAGACCTGGACGACCGAGTTGCCGCCCACGCCGGCACCGACCAGCAGGTCGTCCACCGCGTCGCCGTTGTAGCGGGCGACCGACAGCGTCACGCCGCCGCGGAACTTCGGCCCGAACGGCTGGATCGTGCGGACGACCTGGGGCGCGCCCGACACGTCGTACACCTTCACCTGCGCGACGATGCCGGCGTTGCTGCCCACGGCGACCTCCGCGATGCCGTCCGGCGCCGCGGATGTCTTGACGCCGTCGACGAACGTCCCGAAGTCGCCGGCGGCCACCATCACGCCCCCCTGGTACGGGGCCGGGAACGCCCGGAACGACCGGTACGGGCTGTTCGCGACCGGATCCGCCGCGTTCGGATCGACGAGGAACACCCGCGTGAGACCGGCGCCGTTGGACTGGCCGGCGATGATGTCGCCGTCGCCGTCGCCGTCGACGTCCCCCACGCTCACCTCGACGCCGCCCCGGAACGCCGCGCCGAAGGGGAACGTGCGGTAGGCCGTCAGCTCGGTGTAGTTGGTCGATCCCACGGGGGTCGGCGTGAAGACGCGAATCTGGCCCACGCGGTTGCGACCCGGACCCACGACGATCTCGGGCACGCCATCCCCGGTGACGTCGCCCGTCGCCACGCGCACGCTGCCGCGGAACCCCGGCTCGTAGGCGAGGAATTGCGACAGCGTCGCCCCGGTCTCAGGGTCGATCACGCGCACCAACGGCGGGCCGTTGCAGCCGTCGTCGCTGCCGATGACCAGGGCCCGGATGTCGGCCGTCGGGTTGATCGGCCCGTCGTAGGCGTTGATGTCGGTGGCCGAGACGGGCTGTCCGGCCCCCTGCGGCGGCGTGGCGGTGACCGTGTTGATCATGTCGCCCAGCGCCGTCGACAGGATCGTGGCGTTGATGGTGATCGTCACCGTGCCCGTGCCCGCCAGGAGGCTGACCGTGCCGAGGATGTCGCCGGTGGTCGGTGTCGTGGGCAGCGTGCCGCTGGCGTCCAGATAGGAGGCAAACCAGGTCGTGGTGGCGAGGTCGAGCTGCGGAGGCAGCACGTCCGTGACCGTGACGCCAGTCGCATTGCCCGCCCCGGTGTTCTTGAGCACGATGGTGTAAGTCGTCGTGCCTCCCGACTTGTAGGTATCGGTGCCGTCGGTCTTCGTGATCGACAGGCTCGCGCCGGACAGGATCGGGTCGGTCACGGTGGAGGTGTTGTTGCCCGGGTCCGGGTCCACCACGCCCGCCGGAGGCAGCACGGTCGCCGTGTTCACCTGGCTCCCCGTCGCGGCCGCCGGCACCGTCCCCGTCAGCGTGAACACCACCGTCTCGCCCGACGAGAACGTGTCGCCCGGCGACGCCGTCCAGATCCCCGTCGTCGGATCGAACGTCCCCGTGCTCACCGTGTACGCCGGAGACTGCAGCACCGGATTCGACACGTCCGTCCCGATGAAACTCCCGATCGAACTCGGACCCAGGTTCGTCACCGTGATCGAGTACGTCACCGGCAGACCGGCCACCACCGATCCCACGCTCGTCCGCACCTTCACCACGCTCAGATCCGTCGTCGGCTGCGCCGTGTCGGTGTCGGTCGCCGTCGCCGGCTCACCCGTCGTCCCCGGTGGCGGAGACACCGTCACCGTGTTCGTCATGTCGCCCGTCGCGTCCGGCTTCGTCGTCACCGTGAACAGGAACGTCGCCGAGCCGCCCGCCGCCAGGCTGATCGTCTCGTTCAATCCACCGGTGCCGCTCGCCGGCCCCGTCGAGCCCACG
>RFUD01000386.1 GCA_009923125.1 Planctomycetia bacterium | reverse complement strand
GTCTCGACGGCCTCCAGGAACGGGCCGACCTGTTCATCGCCCCCGGCGACGAGGTCTACGAGGGGATGATCTGCGGCGAGAATGCCCGCAGCGAGGACATGATCGTGAACCCCACCAAGGAAAAGAAGCTCACGAACATGCGGGCCAGCGGCAGCGACCGCAACATCCTGCTCAAGCCGCCGCGGAAGATGTCGCTGGAGGAGGCGCTGGAGTACATCGAGGACGACGAGCTCGTGGAGGTGACGCCGGACGTCATCCGTCTGCGGAAGATCCTGCTCTCCGAACACGACCGCAAGCGGCAGAGCCGGCAGAAGTGACCGACGCCGGCGGGCCGGCTCACAGCTCGTAGACGTGCCCGGGCTTCACGAGCTCCACGCCCGGCAGCCCGAGGCCGGCGATCTCACGGGCGATTTCGGTGGCGTAGCGCGGCTTGCGGTGGACCACGATCCAGCGGACATCGCGGCCGGCCTTCCGCACCTCGGCGGCGAACGAGGCGGGGCAGAGGTGGCCCGACGCGTCCGCCAACGTGGCCAGGGCGTTCGGGAACGTGACCTCGAGGAACACCGCGCGGAGGTTGGGCACACCCGCCAGGTGTTTCCACAGGGCCTCCGTGGGGCCCGTGTCGGACGGGAATGCGACGGCCGACCGGCCGTCGTCGAGGACGAGGCCCAGCGTCTCGATGCCGTGCGAGACCGGGACGGGGGTCACGGCCACGCCACCCCGCTCGACCGCGACGAACGGCTCGAGCACGCTGGTCGAGAGGAAGGCGTCGTCGGGCCGCGAGAGCTCGAGAAAGTCGGGCCACACGCGGCCGTTGAAGATGTCGGCGTGGAGGAAGTCGAGCGCCGCCGCCGACCCGAGCACCTCGACGCTCTCCGGCCCCGGGTCATAGACGTTTTCCAGGAAGATCGGCAGCGTGGCGACGTGGTCGAGATGCTCGTGCGTGACGAACACGTGCCGCACCCGCCGTTGACGGTCGAGATCGACGAGGCCCAGCGACCCCGCGTCGATCGCCATCACGTCGTTCACCAGGAACGACGTCAGGAACTGGTGGTCCGACGGCGGCACGCTCGACGGGAGCAACTCGATGCGCATGCGTGATGAATCTCCTGCCGCTCAGACCGCGAAAAACTCGCGGATCCTGTGGAAGATGTCCTGGGCCTCGGGCACAGACCGTTCGGCGCCGGCGATCGCCTGCGTGCGCTCGGACAGGCGTTCGCGGAGCGCTGCGCCGAGCCGCTCCACCAACGGCGGCCTCGAGGTCAGCAGCCGGGCGAACGACTCCCGGCCGACGCCGAGCAGCCGCGTCTCGCAGAGCGTCGTCACGGTCGCCACCCGGGGCGCGCCGGTCATCAGCGACATCTCCCCGAAGTAGTCGCCGGGGCCGAGCGTCGCGACGCGCACGGGGGTCGTGCCTTCGGCCGCGGCCGTCACCTCGACCCGGCCGTCCATGATCACGAACATGCTCTGCCCCGCGTCGCCCTGACGGATGACCTGCTCGCCCGCCGCATACACCCGATCGACGTTCTCCTCGGCGAGCCTGCGGATCTCCGCAGGGTCCAGCGAGGCCAGCAGCCCGATCCGCCGCAGGGAGTCGGCCCGGCGCTCGACGGCCTCGTCGGGCGGGGCGGCGACGGGCGACGGCAGTTGCGTCAGCCGGATGGCCTGCGTGGCCACCGGGATCTCGATGCCATGGCGGGCGAGGGCGTACCAGATCCGATCACGCGCCATGCCGTCCACGCGGTCACGCTTGTCGAACTCGGTCGTGAACAGTCGCACCCAGTGCTCGACGCCACGCTCCTTGAAGTCGTTGGTCACCACCGACGGGGCGGGGTGCTCCAGGACGCCGAAACTCCCGCGGATCGCCTCCAGGATGATCGCCTGGACCCGTTGCGGTGGCACCTCGTAGGGCGTGATCACGAACAGCGACCGGCGGGACCACGGGTCCGGCTTGGTGAAGTTTCGGATCGAGGCCTGGGCCAACTGGCCGTTCGGGATGATGACGTAGGCCTCGTCGAGCGTGATCACCTTCGTCGCCCGCCAGTTGATCTCGACGACGCGGCCGATGTGGGCCGGATTGGTGTCGTACTGGATCCAGTCGCCGATTTCGAAGGGGTGCTCGGCGTGGATCGCCAGGCCCGCGAACACGTTGCCCAGCGTGTCCTTGAGGGCGAATCCGAGCACCGCCGTGACCAGCGCCGAGCCGGTGACGAGCTCGCCCGCGTCGATGCCGGCCTCCCACAGGGCGATGAGGAGCGCGACGGCGAGCGCGAACCAGCGCAGGACGTCGAGGAAGATCTTGGGCATCGGGCGGGCGAAACGCTCCCAGATCGCCACGCAGACCAGCAGCACCAAGGCCTGCAGGAGCGCCGCGATCCCGCAGAAGCGGACGAACGGAATCGCGGCATCGCGGGCGTCGGGCAGCGCGGCGGCGAACGCCGCGATCGCCCCGCCGACCACGGCGAGCACCAGCGTGCCCCAGGCCAGCCAGCGCCGGCCCCTGGGCAGCAGCACGAGCACGACCGCGGCCGCGATCAGCGCCACCGCCAAT
>RFUD01000385.1 GCA_009923125.1 Planctomycetia bacterium | reverse complement strand
GCGGTGATCCGGATGGCGATGTCCTGCTCGTCGAACTTGGCGTACTCGATGCTGATGTCGAAGAACCGATCATCGTCGAAGATGCCGGTGTCGAGCAGCTCGTATTCCGGCCCCTGGCCCGCCCGCCGCCGGTTTTCGGCGATCAGGTCGGCATAGGGAAACGCCCGCTGCGGATACTTGTAGAGCAGGCTCATGAAGGAGTGGGTCGGCGTGTTGTCCACGTGGAAGTAGTAGTCCTTCACGTCCTCGCCGTGGTTTCCCTCGAGCGGATTGACGCCGAAAAGCCGCTCCTTGAGGTGGTCGTCGGCCCCGTTCCAGAAGGTCGGGGCGAAGCACAGCGTCTGGTAGCGGTCGCAGATCCCGGCGATGCCGTCTTCACCCCAGCGGTAGGCCCGGCTGCGGGCCATCTCGTAGGTCAGGTGAGTCCAGGCGTTGCCGTCGGCCGAGTAGTCCTCGCGGACCGTGCCCCAGGCCCGATCGGACAGGTACGGCCCCCAGGCTCGCCAGCCGTCGGCGTCGTCGGTGATCGCCGCGATCCGTCGCCGCTCGGCATCGGGCACGGGCTGGGACGCGGCCATGCGACGTCAGCCGACCTCGGCGATCGACGGGATCGGGAACGCCGTCGAGTGGCGATCCGAGAGCAGGGCATTGGCGGCGTCGGCATGGTCGCCGGTGTGTCGCTCGGTCTTCGGGTCGAACGTCAGCATCGGGCCGAGGCGATACCGCGCCGTGCCCTCCTCGATGCCGACGCCATCCCGCATGATGGCGTGCAGCTTGGCGAAGTGTGCGGCGACGTCGTCGCGGCCGCCAAAATCGGTCGCCTTCGCGCTGAAGGGCACCTCCGATCCGAGCCGGTAGGAGTTGTTCATCAGGTGGCCGAGGACACAGCTCTCATGGGCGACCTGCACGGTGCCGTTGGCCAGGGCTGGATCGCCGGCCCGCACGGCCGTGATGAAACTCTGCCAGTTGCCACCCGGCGTCACCTTTCCAGGCTCGAGCGGGAGCGGCTCCGACTTCGCCTCACCGGGGCGACGGATCATGTACTTGCCCTCGCCCGTGATCACGCTGCCATCCTCGAGGTAATACTCGTTGTAGACCTGCGTTTTGTAGCCCTTGTAATTGACGTTCCGGACGTTGAACAGCACGGTCTGGCCGTTCGGGTATTCGGCCATGGAAAACATCGTGTTCGGGGTCTCCCCCTGGTCGTTCCATTCGAACCGGCCGCCGATCGCCATCGCCCGCACCGGGTGGGTCTGATCATCGTCGATCGCCCAGCGGGCCACGTCGAGCTGGTGGGTGCCCTGGTTGTTGAGGTCGCCGTTGCCCGTCGGCCAGAACCAGTGCCAGTTGTAGGGCACGTAATTGTCGCAGTACTGCTCGAGGATCGCCGGCCCCTTCCAGAGGTTCCAGTCGAGCTGGGCGGGGGGCGGGGCGAACGGCTTGCGGCCGATGCCCATGCGGGGCTTGCAGCAGTAGCCGTAGGCGATCTTCAGCCGCGGGAGCCTGCCCGACTTGAGGGCCTCGTGGAGTCCGGCGATGCCGGGATCGCTCCGTCGCTGCGTGCCGTGCTGCACGACGACGCCGTGCCTCCTCTGGGCCTCGACGGCGATCCGCCCCTCGGCGACGTCGTGGCTGAGCGGCTTCTCGACATAGACGTGCTTGCCGGCCCGGGCGGCCATGATTGTCATCAGCGCGTGCCAGTGGTTGGGCGTCGCGATCGCGATGGCATCGATGGCCGGATCGTCGAGCACCTTGCGGAAGTCGGCCACCCCCTGCGTCTTGAAGGTTTCCCCGGGCCGCTTGGCCGCGAACTTCTTTTCCAGTCCGGCCATCGACTTGGCCAGCACCCCAGCGTGCGGATCGACGAGGCAGGCGATCTCGACATTGTCACAGCCGAGGAAACCGTCGATGTGGGCCTGGCCTCGGCCGTTGACGCCGAGCACGGCGATGCGGACACGGTCATTCGCCCCCTTCACGCCGGCCGTCGCCCGGGTGCCGAGGCAGAGGAGCGAGCCGCCGGCCGCGGTGCGACCGAGAAACGAACGGCGGGAGAGTTGGGGGAAAGATCGGCGAAGCCTGTTCATGTGACTGCCTCGGAGACGAGCCAGAAGGTGAGAGACTGGGTGCGGCCGGGTGCTGGACGCGTCCCACGTGGACGACGGTCCGAATCCACTTCCCCGGCTCCCGGAGTCTACTGCCATCGGCCCCGGGACGTGATACGGGCGTGAGCACCCCGGACGGTGCGATGGGCTGAGCCCCAAAACTGGCTCCAGGGAGCCGGGCATGCTAGCCTGCTGGAATGTCGTTTTCGCGGAATGTCCGGCTTGAGAGGCTGTGTTTCGAGCCCCTCGATCCCCGGCGGATGCTCACTGCCACCGCGACGCTCGACGCGCGGTCCGGCACGCTCGCGATCGTCGGTGACGACGCGGCCGATGCCGTCACCGTAAGCATCGTGGAGGCGCGGGTCGTCGTCGAGGCGGCCGACCTGCAGACGTCCCCTACGCGTTGGGCATTTCCCGCCGGCGGCGTGAAGACGATCGTGTTTCGCGGCTT
>RFUD01000384.1 GCA_009923125.1 Planctomycetia bacterium | reverse complement strand
GCCTTCATGAGTCGGTCCAGCCGCTGTCGGACGGCCGTCGCAGTCACGCCCAGCCGCGAGGAAAAGTCACCGATGCCCAACTCACCCTCGACGCGGAGCAGTTCCACGAGGGCGGCGTCGGACGAGCGGGGTGCGCGTGGTGCGGAGGGTTGAGTCATCACACTGGATCATAGGGCTCCCTCCAATTTTGACAACCCGATGTGTGAATATTCGTCGGCGGTCGCGGTGCCGTGCCTCGCCGGCCGTCCCGGGAAACTGGTCCGCATCACGTCGAGAAACTCCGCCGGAGAGAGCACGCGCGACACCCGTCCGCGAAACTCCCGGGCGCCGGGCAGGCCTTGGGCGTAGGAGCAGGCGAACTTGCGCATCAGGAGCGTGCCGCGCTCCGCGCCGAACCGCCGGCAGACGAGATCGTAGTGGTGCAGCACGAGGTCGTATTGCTCCTCGGGCGTCGGATCGGCGGGCTTGGGCTCCCCGCGCAGCAACGCGGCGGTCTGCGCGAAGATCCACGGCTTGGCGAGCGACTCGCGGGCGATCATCACACCGTCGAGCCCATGGTTCAGCAGCCTCTCGACCGCCGTCTCGGCGGAGTCGATGTCGCCGTTGCCCACCACCGGCATGCGCGACACGCTCCGCTTGACCTCGGCGATCGCGGCCCAGTCGGCTTGTCCGGAGAAAAACTGGGCGGCCACGCGGCCGTGTACCGTGAGGCACGAGGCGCCGGCCTCCTCGATCCGCTGGGCGACCTCGACCGCGGTTCGGCAGGTGTCGGCGCAGCCCAGCCGGATCTTCGCCGAGACCGGCGTGCCGTCGCAGGCCTCGACGACCCGGCGCACGATCTCGCCGACCCGGGCCGGGTCGCGCAACAGCCACGATCCGCTGTGGGCCTTCACCGTGACCTGCCGCACCGGGCAGCCGAAGTTGAGATCCACGACGCTGACGCGGAAGTCCTTCGCCAGACGACGGCCGACCGCGGCGAGGTTTCCGGGGTCGTTGTCCCACATCTGCACCGCCAGGGGCCGCGGTTCGTCGCCCACGCCCCACAGACGGTCCGGGTGCTCGCCGCGGTGGGTCTCGAGCCACTGGGCGCCGCGAGCGGCGATCATCTCCGTCGCCAGCAGGCCGGCGCCGCCGAACTCGCGCACGATCTGCCGGAACGCATAGTTCGTGTAGCCCGCCATCGGCGCCTGCAGCACCGGTGGATCGACGGCGACCGGGCCGATCATCAGCGGCCGCACTTCGGCGATCGGCAGGGCGGACGGCGTGGGGATCATGGGACGACGGTCTGCAGGGGTGCCTGCGGCACGAAGGTGGGTGGAGCCGGCGGCACGACGGGCGTGCCGGGAGCCGCCGTTTCCACCGCGGACGGTCCCGTGGTCAGATCCCCGGTGGCCCCGGCCGTGATCACCACCGGCTGCTGTCGCCACGGTGTGGGCGTGCCGATCAGCATCGCTGCGAAGCGGTCGTCGGGCACGGAGAAGTCGGCGACCGCCATCACGTATTCCGCGATCTCGGCGTTGTACTGCCGGACATCCTCGATGAACCGCCGCTCCTGGGCCTCCAGTCGTTCGGCCGCGGCGGCGACCGCTTCGATCGGCAGTCCGCCCTGCGCGTGGTGGGCCTCGGCGAGTGCGAACGCCTCCGCCGCGGCCCGCACGGCGCCGGCACCGGCCTCGATCGATTCGTGCCGCGCGGGGAGCATGCGGTGGATCGCCCGCACGCGGCCGGTGGCCATGCGATTGGCGAAGATGGTCTCGAAGTGGGTCTGGTAGGGGCTGACGAGCGGCCGATCGATGGGCCAGGGGAGCGGCTCTCCAACGGGCAGTCGCACGAGGTCGGACAACTCCTGCTGCGCCGCGACGAGCGCCGCCCTGGCCGCGGCCCGTTCCGCTCGGCGTTCGGCCACCATCGCGTCGAGCACGACGCGGTCCTGCTGCGCCGGGCCGGGTGCGACCAATTCCAGTCGGTCCACCGCGGCGGCCGCCTGACGGAGGCGGGCACAGCAGGCGACCACCTTCCAGTACGCCTGCGTGATCCACAGCCTTCGGCTCCGGTCTCCCGGCCGTTCGAGCGCCTCGAGCAGGACGAGCGGACGCTCCGCCAGATTCGGGGCGGCCGTCGCATCGGGCGGCTCGAGCATCTCGTCCAGCAGGGCGGCCGCCACCGACGGCGCCGCGCGATCGGCGTCGGTCTGGATGGCGGACCGTGCGGCCGGCGTTCGCGTCGGCGGATCGACCACGACGGATACCGTCCCGTCGGCGGCGACGTCACGGGGCAGGGCGGGGGCGGCCGGCACGTCGTCGGCGCGGAGCAGCGCCGACCCCGCCGCCAGGCAGGCCCCGAGCATCACGCCGATCCATCTGTCGACTTCCATGCACGCTGCCTTCGATGCGCTCGGCCCGTCCACGATCACAAGCCCTTCGCGATCGCTAGGCTCACACAGCCGCGCATGCCAGTCAACGCCAACCGCCTGCCTTGGCTTCCGTGGGGCAGGCCGTGTTCACGGGACGGCCCGGCCTCGTGCCGTCCGTCCCTTGGCCGACATCCGTCGGCTGGTGCAAACCCGGCCCTCCGGGCC
>RFUD01000383.1 GCA_009923125.1 Planctomycetia bacterium | reverse complement strand
CTCGTTGCCCACCGCGGTGGCCGGCATGATCTCCTCGTACACGCTGCGGGCCAGGGCCTGCATGCCGCCCACGCCGATGAGCGTGAACACCCAGTCGAGCAGCAGCACCGACCGTGGGATGTGGGCCGCGCCGAGGAGTTGCGCGAAGTAGTTGAAGGCCACGAGCACGAGCAGGCCGGTGGTGGCGGTGCGGAGGAGCCGGTTCAGGTCCTCGAACCGGGCCGCCCGCCACGGGCGGTGACAGAACCCGCGCCAGTAGAACAGCACGAGCTTGATACCCACGATCCAGGCGATCGTGGAGAGGATCGTGTCGGAATCGGAGGCCCGCAGGAGCAGCTCGCCGCGGATGAAGAAGGCGGCGAGGTATGAGACCTCGAACAAAAGCGCGAGAAACGCCGCCACGACGACGGCCTCGCGGGTCGGCACCCGGGACTGCCACCACTTCGTGAACCAGTGCGACAGCGCCCGGGAAAATTTCGCGACCATCGCTGCCTCCTACAGCCTTTCCAGATCGACGTCTTCGAGTTCCACCGAAGCGCCCTGATTCAGAAACCGCACCGCCACGATCAGCCGCTCCGCGCCGTGGCGTCGGACGACCGTCCCCTCGAGCCCCCGCAGGGCACCCGTTCGTACGCGGACCAGCTGGCCGGGTTCGATCCGGGCCTCGGGTGTGAGCGGGCAGTCGGTGTCGATGAGCCGCTTGATCGCGCGGAGGTCGGACAGCAGTGCCGCTTCGTCGCCGATCGGGAGCCAGCGGGCGATCGTGTTGGTGGCGAGGGCGGAGCGGCGCTGATCGTCGTCGACGTGCGAAAACACGTAGCCGGGAAACAGCGGCACATGCGAGTCACGGGTGCGACCCCCGGGGGACTTGAGCCGCCGTCGGATGAGCGGGGCGTAGAAGGGTATGCAGGCGGCCTCGAGCTTTCGCATCAGGTCCTTCTCGCGGCGCGAGAGCGTGTAGAACGCGATCCAGCGGGCCGTGGGCGCGGAGGCGGGGGCATCTGCGGCGAGCAGGTCGGCGGGGAAGAGATCGGGCTGCCGCGGCAGGATGGGCATCGGCGAAACCTGCGCAAACTCCGTGCTCGTGGGTGGCTTGGACCGTCTCCCCGGCCACATGCCACAAGCGATGGACAACCCGAAGTTTACGACGCATTTCCACCCCATGCGCGACCCCCTCCCGGCCGCGGAAAACGGGGAAAAGTTTTCGGTCTGGGTGTGCCGATAACTCCGAGACAACCGACTGTAGCGGTTGGGAGGAGTTTGCCATGCGACGCCCGAAACAGCCCGAATTGAGCCGCACGACAGCCCGGCAGGGGCTGGTGTGGTTGCTGCTCGTGGCCGTGGTGGCGAACGCCTCCGGGTGCCAGACATTTGGTCGCCCGCAACGGGCCACCACCCAGCAGGCCACGCTCGACGCGCAGTGTCCGCCCGATCCCGCCAAGATGCCGGCCAAGGAACTGGCCAAGATCACGCTGCCGCCCTACGTGATCGAGCCGCCGGACATCCTCCTCGTCGATGCGCTCCGCGTCGTGCCGAAGCCGCCGTTTCGGATCCAGAGTTTCGACACGCTCCAGGTGATCGTGGAGGGCACGCTCCTCGAGCAGCCGATCAACGGACTGTACGTGGTGGAACCGGGCGGAATGCTCGACCTCGGCCCGTCGTACGGCAAGGTGATGGTGGGCGGCCAGTCGCTGGAGGAGGCGCAGGACGCCGTCTTCCGGCACCTGAAACGGGTGCTCAAGGAGCCGCAGGTGTCGCTCACGCTCGCCCAGGCCGCCGGCCAGCAGCAGATCTCGGGCGAGCACCTCGTGGGACCCGACGGCACGATCAATCTCGGCACGTACGGCAGCGTGTACGTGACCGGCCTGACGCTCGAGGAGGCGAAGGACAAAATCGAGAAGCACCTCGACAAGTTCCTCGACGCGCCGCTCGTGAGCGTGGACGTGTTCAGCTACAACTCGAAGGTGTATTACGTGATCACCGAAGGGGCGGGGCAGGGAGACAACATCGCCCGCTTCCCCGTGACCGGCAACGAGACCGTGCTCGACGCGATCGCCCAGATCAACGGCCTCTCGCGGCTTTCGAGCAAAGATGTGTGGATCGCGCGGCCGGCCCCCTCGGGCGTGGGCTGCGACCAGATTCTGCCCGTGGACATCGAGGCGATCATGAAGGGCGCCGCCACCGGCACCAACTACCAGATCCTGCCGGGCGACCGCGTGTTCATCGCCCAGGACCACATGATCGCGTTCGCCGGCCTGATCGAGAAATGGACGGCACCCTTCGAGCGGATGTTCGGCTTCGCCCTGCTCGGCTCGAGCACCATTCAGCAGTTCAACCGGTTCCCGTACGGCTTCAACCCCAACTTCGGAGCCTGCTGGGTGGCCCGCGAGGTGTATGGGGCTGAAAACCCCCGCTGGCTGCTGTTCCGGGCTTGGTTGATGACGCAGGCTCCGGACTGGCTGCGGGAGACCTATCTCGCCCACGGCCAGGAGTTTGCCGGCTGGATTCACGACAAGCCGGTGCTGAAGGCCGGCATCCGGATGCTGATGGAAGCGGCGATCGCCCAGTATGACGACGCC
>RFUD01000382.1 GCA_009923125.1 Planctomycetia bacterium | reverse complement strand
CCCGGGCAGCTCGACGATCATGCGATCGCGGCCCGCCTCGCCTACTTTCTCACCGGGGCTCCGCCCGACGCCACCCTCGCGGCGCTCGCCGATGCCGGGGGGCTCCGCGACCCGGCGACCCTGAAGGCGCAGGCAGACCGGCTGCTCGGCATCGGTGGCGGCGCGGTCGACCCGTCGGCCACGCGGCGGTTCGTCGAAGACTTCGCCGCGGAATGGCTCGACCTCGACCAGATCGACTTCACCGAGCCGGACCGGAAGCTGTTTCGAGACTTCGATCCGATCGTGAAGCACTCGATGGTCGGGGAAACGCATGCCTTCCTGGAGGAGATGCTGCGCGAGAATCGATCCGCGTCGTGGCTCGCGGCGGCCGACGTCACGTATCTCAACAGCCGCCTGGCCAGGTTCTACGGCATCCCCGACGTGGCTGGCGACGAACTCCGCCGGGTGAGCCTGCCGTCCGGCACGCACCGGGGCGGCGTCCTGTCGCAGGGGTCCATCCTCAAGGTGACGGCCAACGGCAACAACACGTCGCCGGTGGTCCGCGGCTCGTGGGTCTCGGAGAGGCTGTTCGGCCTCCCGGCCCATCCACCGCCGTCGGGCGTGCCGGCCATCGAGCCCGACATCCGTGGCGCGAAGACGATCCGCGAGCAGCTGGCGCAGCACCGTGCCGATGCGTCCTGTGCGTCGTGTCACAAGCTCTTCGATCCGATCGGCTTCGCGCTCGAGAACTTCGATCCGGCCGGCAAGTGGCGCACGCAATACCTGGCGATCGTGGACGGCAAGCAGACGAAGGGGCAGAAGATCGACGCCGGCGACGTCCTGGCCAACGGGCGGCGGTTCGCCTCGTTCGACGAATTTCGCAAGCTCGCCGCGGGGGAGACCGACCTGCTGACCCGGGCCGCGGCCGGCCAGATGCTCATCTACGGGACCGGGGCCAACCTGTCGTATGCCGATCGCAAGGCGGTCGACGACATCGCCAACGCGGCCCGCAGCGGCCACGGGCTGCGGTCCGTGCTCCATGCCGTCGTCACCCATCCTGTGTTCCTGAGCAAATGAACCCGGGCTTCCACCCGAAAGGCTTTCCACCATGAACCGTCACGCCCGCTTCGATTTTCAACGTGCCCTGCCGCGACGCACGGTGCTCAAGGGCTCGGGCGTGGCCCTGGCCGTGCCCTGGCTGTCGGCGATGCACGCCGCATTCGGCGAGACCGCCGCTCCGACCACACCGCGGCGGTTCGTGGCGATGACGCTGGGTCTCGGCCTCGTCGGGGAGAACCTCAACCCGGCGACCGCCGGTCGCGACTACAAGCCGTCACGCTACCTCGAGGCCCTCCAGGATCTCCGCGACCGGTTCACGATCGTGTCGGGGGCGTCGCACCCGAACGTATCGGGCGGCCATCGGGCCGAGGCCAGCCTGCTCACGGCCGCGCCGATGACGGCGTCCGTCCAGAGCCGCAACACCGTCTCGATCGACCAACTGCTCGCCAAGCACCTGGGTGGGGAGACGCGGTTCCCGTCGCTGGTGCTCGGTCTCGCCGGCGGCAACAGCCCTTCGTACACGGAGCAGGGGTCGATGATCCCGGCGGAGGATTCCCCCGCCCGACTGTTCACCCGCCTGTTCGTCGCCGACTCGCCCGAGGAACGGAAGCGGCAGGCGGAGCGGGCGCGGCAGGGGCAGAGCATCATGGATCTCGTGGCCGACGACACGAAAACGCTGGAGCGCGAGCTCGGCGTGGGAGATCGCAACCGGCTCGACGCCTACTTCACGAGCGTCCGCGAGTTGGAGAAGCGGCTGGTCGAGAGCGAGGCGTGGGTGAACAGGCCGAAGCCGAAGATCGACATCATGAAGCCGGTCGATATCGGCAACCCGAACGATTTCGTCGGGCGACAGCGGCTGATGAGCGACATGGTCCGGTTGGCCCTGGTCACCGACTCCTCCCGGTTCATCACGTTCCACCTCGGGGGGGGAGGGGGCGTCTTGCCGATCAAGGGCGTGGACGAGGGCTACCATTCGCTCTCCCACCATGGTCGCGACGAGGAGAAACTCGCCCAGCTGGCGCTCGTGGAGACGGAGATCGTGAAGGCCTGGGGCGATTTCCTGCGCGGATTGATGGCGGCGGAGGAGGGGGAGGGCTCCGTGCTCGAGCGCACGGCGGTGCTGCTGACCAGCAACCTCGGCAACGCGTCGAGCCACGACAATCGCAACATGCCGGTGCTGCTCGCCGGCGGCGGCTTCAAGCACGGAAGCCACCTCGCGTTCGACCACGAGAAGAATCACCCGCTGCCCAACCTGTTCGTCTCGGTGCTCCGGCAGACGGGCCTGGAGACCGACGCCTTCGCCACGTCGACGGGCACCATGCCCGGACTCGAGCCCACGTAGCGGCCCGCGGCTCCTGTCCGGTGATCGCCTATGATGCCGGTGGACCATCCTCCCCCCAGCAGCGACCGGACCGGGTCGTGCCCGTCGGTATGCGGCAAACCCTTGTTCTCGTGCCCACCGAGTCGGAGCGGCGCATCATCGAGCCGGTGATGAGGGCGGGCGATGGCGGCTCGTTCCGCCTGGAACTCTCCGGCTTCGGG
>RFUD01000381.1 GCA_009923125.1 Planctomycetia bacterium | reverse complement strand
CGTTCGCTGCGGGCCTCCAGCCCTCCGCTCACTCGACTCCGACTGCGCTTCGCCATCCTGGCTCCGCTTGTCTGCGTACGCCGGCTCGACGGCAGGGGTGACCCCTCGCCTCCCGCTGTCCATCGAGCACGGCGCATCGGCCACCGACCGCGCAGCGACGAGCCCCACGTGCCGACGTGACCGTGGCTGCGGTCCTGTCCGATGCCCTGCAGACGGAACTGCTTCCCGCCGCGTTGATTGCGTTCCAGAGTCCGTACCTGAATGGAGCCGCGATCAAGGACGTGGCAGCGGTCCGCCTCGATCGTCTTCTTCAGAACCGCCCGCTCGTCGGCATCGCCCTTGGGATTCGCTCCGCCACACGCTTGACCGTTTCGATCACGGTATCACGATCGGGGCGCACGTTCCCTATCTTCACGATCACCGCCAGGTCCCGATGCGCAAATCTCGTGCCGAACAGGATTGCCTCGAGGGCGCAGCGAACGTCCGGCGAGACGGTATGGGGTAATCCCGAGCCGGCGCGCTTGTTGACAATGGCCAGCGGGACGCTTGCCCCACATGTCGCGTCAGCCGTCCTGCTTGGCCCAGCGGGTGAGTTTGCGGTCGAGCGTCGAGCGTTCGATGCCCAGCATCGTCGCCGCCTTGGTCTTGTTGCCGCCGACCGCCTCGAGCGTGGCCTGCACGTGCCGCTGCTCGAGTTCGTCGAGGGTCAGCGGCACGAACGGCGCGGGACGCTCCGCCGACCTGCGGCCGGTCTCGCCGGCCGAGGACAGCTGGCTGAGGGCGAGCTCATGCGCGTCGATCACGTCGTCGGCGGAGAGCACGACCGCCCGTTCGACGACGTTGCGGAGTTCGCGGATGTTGCCCGGCCAGTGGTAGGCCCGCAGGGACTGGAGGGCTTCGGGGGTGAAGTCGCGGACGCGCCGGGCCGCCTCGGCGGCGAATCGCTTGAGGTAATGACGGGCCAGCGGCTCGATGTCTTCGGGCCGCTTGCGCAGCGGCGGCACGAGGATCTCCACGACCTTGAGGCGGAAGTAGAGGTCGCGGCGGAACTCACCGGCCGCGACGGCCTGTTCCAGGTCGCGATTGGTCGCCGCCACGACGCGCACGTCCACCTGCACCCGCTGGCTGCCTCCGACCCGCTCGAAGGGATGCCCTTCCAGGACCCGCAGGAACTTCGCCTGGATCGCCGGGCTCATCTCGCCGATCTCGTCGAGCATCAGCGTGCCCTTGTGGGCCGTCTCGAACTTGCCCGCCTTCCGCTCGGTGGCTCCGGTGAAGGCTCCGAGAGGGCCGCGCAGTTCATGCATACGAACGGGCCGCCGCGGCGGTCGCTCGCCTCGTGCAGGGCCCGGGCCACGAGTTCCTTGCCGGCGCCGCTCTCGCCGCGCACCAGCACCGTCGCCTTGGTGGCGGCGACCCGTGCGATCTGCCCCTTGATCGCTTCGAGCACGGGGCTCGTGCCGACCATCTGCACTTCCTCGCCGAGCCGGCGCTTGAGCCGCTCGTTCTCGTCGGCGGTGCTGGCGAGGCGACTCGAGAGGATCTCGCGGGCTGAGAGGTTCTCGATGGCCACGCCGAGGGCGTCGCAGACGGCCATCACGAACTCCAGGTCGTCGGGGGTCGCCTGGCGGCCGCCGGCCGCCATTTCGAGGTGCATCGCCCCGATCGGCCGACCGCCGGTGCGGATCGGGGCGGACAGGCTGGTGCGGGCCGCGCCCGCGGTGGGCCGGACGTCCTGCGCCAGGATCGCCTCGTCGGTGCGGAGGACCGTGGCGATCACCCCCACCAGGTCGGTGGCGGGCCAGTCGTCCGGCACCGTCGCCAGCGGTTCGAGGGCTGTCGGGGCCGGGGTGGCCTGGCCGACCGCGACACCCGCGGGCAGGAACACGGCGCCGTGCGCCGCCTCGACGCCCTGGACGGCCGAGTCGAGCGCAAGGCGGGCGATCGCGCGGACGTCGGCGGTCTTGGCCAGCGCGAAGGCGAGACGGCAGAGTTCGGCGGCGGCCCGTCCGACACGGGGCACGACCTCGCACGTCTCGTCGATCGCCTCGAGAAGACGGCTGCGCGTGCGCCGGTGCGTGATGGTGCCGCGCAACGGCTCCAGCCCGCCGGGGTCCGCCGCCGCCTCCCCCTCCATGGCGGCCGTCCCGCTGAGCATCGAGGGCGGATCCCCTTCGCAGAACGTGATCTGCATCCGGCCGATCGACACCACGTCGCCCGGTTCCAGCACCTTGCCGTCCTCGAGCGGGTGCGACCCGAGGAGCGTGCCGTTGCGGCTGGCGAGGTCACGGATCGCCCACCCGGCCGACGTCGGGATGATCTCGGCATGCAGCCGGCTGGCCTGCTCGTCGGGAACGACGACGTGATTGGTGGGAGCGCGTCCCAGCGTGACCCGCTGGCCCGTGAGCAGGCGGGTGACCGTCTCGCGGCCGAGCGGGTCGCGGATCAACAGGTAGGCCGATTCGGACACGATCCCGGATCCTCCAACCTGCATCATGACTCAGCGGGGGCCGTTTGGGGAGGGCCGGAAAACCTTTGCGCTGCCAATCATATCCGACAATGCCACCGGCTTACTCGCCCA
>RFUD01000039.1 GCA_009923125.1 Planctomycetia bacterium | reverse complement strand
GCGGTCACGCCGCCGCCTGCGGCCCCGCCGGCGCCCGAACCGCTCGACCTGACGGCGTTGGAAGCCGCCGTCGGCGAAGCCACCGCGGCCTTCAAGGAAGTGTCGTCCTCCGATCCTGAATCACCCGATCGTCGCAAACTGCTCGTCGGCTGGTACAAGCGTCTGGCCGAGGTCGCGGAGCAGTTGGTGCTGCTGGAAAAGGTGGCCACCGATTCCGGCCGCAGCCTCGACGGGGCTCTCGACGGCGTGGCCGCGATCGGCGCCGCCGTCGGCGCCGACGAGGCGATGCAGGCCGAACTCGGGAAGTTGAGCGGGATGTGGCTCACCTCGCGCCGGCGTCCAGCCGACGGGGCGGTGCTTCTGGCGACATTCGAGGGTGCGCGTCAGGTCGGCCCCTACTGGTCGTCGCGGATCACGGTGCAGGGCGCGGAGCCGAGAAGCGTGGCGGTGATCTCGCGGACCCAGCCGCAGGCCGAGGCGGGCGCGACCGTGATGGTCACGGGCGTGCTGTTCGACGGCGACGTGGTCTGGGCCAGTGACTGCCGCACGCTCGGCGGAAAATCGGCGCCCGCCGAGGACCTTTTTTGAGCGGTGGCGTCGCGACGGCCGCGGAAATCGCCGCGGCGGTCGCGGCCGGGACGATCGCGCCGGTCGAGGTGCTCGCCCGGCACGTGGCCCGGCATCGCGCGACCCACGGCCGGCTCAACGCGCTCGTTCAGCCGCGACATGCCGCCGCCGCCGCCGAGATCGGCGACGTCGCCGGCCTGCCCCTGGGGGCCGTGCCCGTCAGCGTCAAGGAGTGCTTCCCCGTCCGGGGCTCGCTGACCACGCTCGGCATTCCCCGCCACGATCGGAAGGATGATCACGACGCGGAGATCGTCGTGCGGTTGCGCGCCGCGGGGGCCGTGGTCGTCGGCAAGGCCAACGTGCCCCAGGCGATGTACCTCCATGAGACCGAGAATCCGGTCTGGGGACGCACGAACCATCCCTGGGCGCCTGACCGCGGTCCCGGCGGATCGAGTGGCGGGGACGCCGCGCTCGTCGCGGCGGGGGTCGTGCCGCTGGCATTCGGCACCGATCTGGCGGGATCGATCCGTCAGCCCGCCCACGCCTGCGGCATCGCGGGCCTCCTGCCGCGAAGCACTGCCCTCGGCGAGGTGGGTGCCTTCGACACCGTCCCGCACCTCACGGCCGTACGACCGCGAACGGGGTTTCTTGCCCGGAGTGTGTCCGACCTCGGGCTCGCGTATGCGACGCTCGTGGATCCGCGGACCGGCCGTGGGCCGCCCCCGGCACCGCGGCGCATCGGATGGTGGACCGATGCGGGCGTGATCCGGCCGTCGCCTGCGATCGTTCGGGGCGTGCAGGAGGCCGTCGCCGCGCTCGCGGCGCGCGGTTACGAGACGGTGCCGATCGATGGCGGGATCGGGCTGGAGGCCGCCTGGCTTCTGCTGGCGATCCTGTCGGCCGACGGCGGCGCCGACATTCGCAGGCTGTTCGCCGGCGCGCGACCGATCCCGGGCGTGGCTCGGCTCCTGCGGTTGGCCGGCCTGCCTGCGCCGTGGCGACTGTGGCTCGCGCGGCTCGCGACGCTCGGAGGCCGTCGCATCGAGGCGGAAGCGATCCGGGCCACCGGCCCGCGCGCGCCGACGAGGAACTCGGCCGGCCGGCGGATGCCGATCCGATCGCTCGTGCGGCCGCTCTCACCGATCGGGGGAGTCGTGATCTGCCGGTGGGCGTCCAGGTGATCGCACTCTCCGGGGGCGAGGCGACCGCGCTCACGCTCATGCAGGCGATCGAGGACGGCTGTCGTCAGCCGGCGAGCCTTGCCACCAGCGCCTTCGCCATCTGATCGACCGAGAGCACCTCGGTCGCGCCGCCGAGATCGATTCCGGCCTTCGGCATGCTCCACACGACGCTGGAGGCCTCGTCCTGGGCGATCGTGTGCCAGCCGCGCGACCGGAGTTTCAGCAGCCCGCGTGCGCCGTCCTTGCCCATGCCCGTGAGCAGGAGGGCGATTCCGGTGTGCGGCCAGTGCTCCCCGACACTCTCGAAAAACACGTCCACGCTCGGGCGGAAGAACACGTCCCGCGGTTCCGCGCGGTATTCCAGCGTCCGGGCCTTGGAGAGCACGAGATGGTCGTTCGTGCCGGCGACCAGCACGTCGCCGCCCACTGGCTGCTGACCGTGCTCGGCCACGCGGACCGGGCGTCCGCAGCGGTCACCCAGCCACTTCGCGAGTCCCTGGGCGAACGCGACGTCCACGTGCTGTACGACGACCACCGCCACGTTCCAGTCACGCGGCAGCGGCTGGAGCAGGTCGGAGACCGCCTTCGGACCGCCCGTCGAGGCGCCCACGACCACCAGCCTCGTTGGACCGGCGGCGGGCGCCGGCCGGGGCGGCCGGCGCGACTCCGTGGCTCCCACGAGCTTGGCGATCATGCCGATCTTCTCCACCAGCGCCCCGGCGCCGCTCACCTCGCCCGCCGGGCCCAGCATCGGGGTGTCGACCGCATCGAGGGCCCCGAAGCCCATCGCGTCGTAGACCAGCGAGATGTTGCCGCTCACGGTGGCCGTGACGACGAGGATCGCGCACGGGACGGACGCCATGATCTGCCGGGTGGCCTGGACGCCGTCGAGATGCGGCATGATCAGATCCATGAGGATCAGGTCGGGCCGGTCGCGCTTGGCCATCGCGATCGCCTCGACGCCGTCGGCCGCCGTCCAGGCGACCTCGTGGTCGGGCAGGCTGTCAACGACGCGCCGCAGCGCCTCGCAGGCGGCACGCACGTCGTTCACGATCCCGATCCTCATGCCTGCGGCCTCACGTCAGGGGCTCTCCCACGAGGTCGGTGATCGTACGCACGAACGTCTCGTCGTGGAAACTGCTCTTCGTGAGATAGCGGTTCGCACCGGCATCCAGCCCGCGGAGCCGGTCCTCCTCGCGGTCCTTGTAGGACACGATGACCACCGGGACGTCCCTGCGGGTGGGGTCGCCCTTGATCAGCGAGACCAGGCCGATCCCGTCCATCCTGGGCATGTCCACGTCCGTGACCACGAGATCGTAGTGGGCGCCCCGGAAGGTGTTCCAGCCGTCCATCCCGTCCACCGCCACGTCCACCGTGAACCCGCGGGCCTGCAGCAGCTGACGCTCCAGTTCGCGGACGGTGATCGAGTCGTCCACCACCAGGATCCGCTTGCGACGTCGCGACTGCTCCGCGAGCCGTTCGAACTCCACCCGCGACAGTCGGCGGCCGGCGAGCACGTTGTCGATCGAGCGCACGAGATCCTCGACGTCCACGATCAGCACGGGGCTGCCGTTCTCCAGCAGCGACGCGCTGTTGATGTCGGGCACCTTGCCGAGCCGGCGGTCGAGCGGACGGACCTCCAGGTCGCGCTCGCCGAGGAACGCATCGACGATCATGCCGAACTGCTGCCCGCGATCGCTGATCACGACCACGGGCATCGGATCGACCGGCTGCCCGGACGCGGGCACGTCGAGGATCTGGGCCGCGAACACCAGGCCGATCGAGACGCCGTCGCGGTCGAAGTACTGGCGGCCCTCCACCATGCGGACGTCGGCGTGACGGCATTCGAGGATGGTGTCGATGCGGGTGAGCGGGAAGGCATACGGCTCTCCGGCGATCTCCACCAGCAGCGCGCGGATCACCGACATCGTGATCGGCAGCTGCAGCGTGAACACCGTCTGCCGGCCCGGCTGGGTGGCCACCCGGACGGTGCCGCCCACGCCCTTGACCATGCTCTGGACGACGTCGAGGCCGACCCCGCGGCCCGAGAGTTCGGTCACCTCGTCCTTGGTCGAGAAACCGGGCAGGAACAGGAACTCCAGCAGCTCGAGCTCCGTCAATTGCTCGGCCACCTGGCGGGCGACGAGGCCGCGGTCCACCGCCCGTGCGCGGAGCTTCTCCACGTCGATCCCGCGGCCGTCGTCGGTGAGCGTGATGTGCAGCATGCCGGCGCGATGGCGAGCCTCGAGCCGGATCGTGCCCACGGACGGCTTGCCGCACGCTTCGCGGTCGTGCGGCGGTTCCAGGCCGTGGTCGAGCGCGTTGCGGATGAGATGCGACAGCGGCGCCTCGAGCTTGTCGAGGATGTCGCGATCGACGCCGGTCTGATCGCCGCGGACCTCGAACCGCACCTGCTTCCCCAGCGTGCGGGCGACGTCGCGGACGAGCCTGGGGAAGCCACGGATGCCGTCGGCGAGCGGCCGCATCCGGCTGGCGATCACCTCGTGGTGAAGCCGATTGGAGAGGTCCTCGTTGCGGCGGGCGAAGCTCTCGAAGTCCTCCACCTGCTTCATCAGCAGCGCCAGGCACGCGTCGGCCCGTTCACGAATCCGCGCGATCAGTCCCACGAGCGGCGCGGGGAGGCGTTGCTCGTCGGCCTTGAACCGCTCCTCGGCCCCGGCGATCGTGTCGCACAGATCGACCTGCGAGGCGCGGAGGTTGAGGAGCGAGTCCACGAACGGCCGCAACTGCCTCGTCTCCACGAGCGACTCGCCGGCGAGGCCGACGAGCCGCGTGAGGCTGTCGGCGGACACCCGCACGACCCGGTCGGCCTGCTCGATGGCCCGGGCGGTGTTCGCGGACGCGGCGGCTGAAATCTCCGCGGCGGGACGCTCGTCGGCGGCCGGTGCGGGCGCCGGCTCCTCGACCGGTGCGGGGACGGGCGCCGGCCAGACGGTGACGGGGGAGACGACGACGGCCTCGGTGGAGGAAGCGGATGAGGTGGACGAGCCGGCACGGGCCGCCGGGGCGCCGGGTTGGAGCAGCGCCCCGAGGTCGGCGACGAGTGCGTCGGCCGTCGCGGACCAGCGGCTTTCCGGCGCCAGCGCGTCGTCGGCGCGGGCGATTGACGACAGGAAGTCGATCGCCGCCAGCATCAGGTCCACGTGTTCGGGAAGCACGTGGAACCGCCCCTTTCCCGCGGCGACGAAGCAGTCCTCCATGGCGTGGGCCACCCGCACCGCCGGATCGAGGCCGACGATCCGGGCGGCGCCCTTGAGCGAATGGGCGGCACGCATCATCGCCTCGATCGTCTCGGGAGAGCGCTCGAGCTCCTCCACGGCGAGCACGCCGGCCGAGAGGACCGCCGTCTGGCTCTCCGCCTCGAGGCGGAACAGCTCCAGCATCGAAAAGCCGCTCAGATCCTCCGCCACGTGGCCTCCTCCCGTCACCGCGTGATGATGTCGTGGAGCCCGTCGAACAGCCGCGTCTCATCGAGGAGGCCGACCGGGCGGTCCTGCCAGTCGAACAACGCCTGGCAGACGTGGGCCGTCGACTGGCTGACCGTCGAGGGCACCGCGCGGAGCGCGGTCCGCTCGACCCGTTGGACACCCGCCACCTCGTCGGCCGCGAACACCCAGCGGCCGCCCGGGGACGGCTCCGTCCGTTCGACGACCAGAAGTCGGGCGGGCGCGGGGGCATCGTCGCCGGGGATGAACGCGGGCGGGGCATCCTCCAGGCCCAGCAGGCCGTGCAGGGAGACGCACAGCTGCAGTTGGCCGCGGATGTTCACCAGCCCCGACAGTGCGCCGGCCGTCCGATGCGGCACCCGATGCAGCGGCCGGAGCGTCGTGATCTCGACGAGCGCCTGCGTGGCAAGGGCCAGCCACTCGCGGCCGATGCGGAACACCAGGACGCTCAGGGCGTCGGTCGTCACCACCGCGTCGGGCTCTTCGAGGATCGCGGTCCAGGCTTCCAGGTAGCCTTCCGGCGCCTCGCGGTCGAAGAAGGTGCGGGCCGCTTCCGCGAGCACCGGGCAGTTGCGGCAGTGGATGAACGTGCGCAGTTCCGGACAACTGCGATCGCCGGCCACGCCGATCCGGCGCCAGCACTCCGCCATCGGCGCGGTCACTGCGTCGTTCGTCGCGCTCATGCCGTGCCCTTCCGATCGTGAATCCGGGCCGCCGACCGCCGGTAGTGTTCCGCCATGACTGCGTCACCCCGCTGGCCGGCGAGGAGCGCGAGTGCGAGCAGGGCCTCGTCGTGGGACGCGTCGAGGTAGAGCGTCTTGTGGAAGCACCCCTCGGCACGGTCGGGATCACCGGCCGACTGGTGCACCATGCCCATGAGGAAAAACAACTCGGGGGCGGGGCCGGCCGATCTGGCGTGCGCTTCGCAGACCGCAAGGGCCGCGGCGAAGCGACGGGCGTTGGCCAGTGTGCCGGCCTCCCGGAGCACCTCGTCCAGCGAGCGGGCAGCGGGTGGGACGGCGGCGGTCACCGGTGCGGCCGGGGTCGCCGGCATGGCATCCGCGCGGGCGGTCGGCGGCGCGGATGTCGCGCGCGGCTGCGGCCGCACCGGTTCCACGGGGGCCGCGGTGCGGATGCCACGACGCAGAGCGAAGACCGAGCCGTCCCCGGCAGGAATCCACTGCCCCCCGAGGATCGGCGGCTCCGCGGCCCCGACGACGAGCAGGCCGTCGGCGGCGACGAGCCGGTCCAGCGTGCGCTCGAGCGCGGCCCGCGCCGAAGTCGTCAGGTAGATCAACAGGTTGCGGCAGAACACGACGTCGTAGGCCGCGGCCAGGGTGGCGAGAGCAGCCTCGTCGAGCAGGTTTGCCCAGGCGAAGCGGACCTGCCGCCGGACGGTCTCGTCGAGCGTGGACAAGGAGCCTTCGCGCTGAAACCAGCGGTCGCGAAACGCCAGATCGGCGTTGCGGAAGGCGTTCGCCGAGTACCACGCCCGGCCGGCCCGGTCGAGGGCCGCATGGCTGACGTCCACCGCGTCGATCGAGAAGCGGTCGGCCGCCACACCCGCGTCGAGCAGGGCCATCGCCATCGAGTATGGTTCCTCGCCGCCGGCACATGGGGCGCTCAGGATTCGCACGGGGCCACGGTCCGGCAGGGATGCCCGTGCGGCGACGAAGCGGGCGACGAACGCGAACACCTGAGGGTCACGGAAAAACCAGCTTTCTCCGACGACGACCTCCTCCACGAGCCGATCGCGTTCGGCCGGGTCGGCCAGGGCGCGGTCCACCGCCGCGGCCGGCTCGGTGAGCCGCAGGGCATCCATGCGGTTCCGGACAGCCCGGGCGATCGAAGCCGCGCCGATCGTGCCGGCGTCGAGACCGATCCACCGGGCCAGCAGTTCCTCCGCCGCGGGGCAACCGACGAGGTCGCGGGGTGTGGGGCTCGTCATGGGCCGGCGGCTCCGGCCACGGCGGCGGCGAGACCATCGAGCAGGTCCGGCGGCAGGAGGCCCTCGACGAGGACCACCTGGGTCGTGCCTTCCGGAAGCCGGAGCAGCCGTCCCAGGAACGGGGCGTGCGTCGTCGGCCCGGCCGCGGGCTCCGCTCCGGCGGCGACCTGAATCGAGACTACGTCGTCGGCGATGAGTCCGAGTCGCACGGCGCGGGACGGGTCCGACTCCGCCAACGCGTCGCCCCGCGGTGGCGGCGCGGGAAACTCGACGACGATCACGCGCGTGCTCAGCCGCCGGCGACCGGCGCCCGCCGCGGGAGGCGTGCCGAACCGGCGCCCGAGATCCACCAGCGGCACGAGCCGCCCCCGGTAGGTGAATACCCCGGGGATGTAGTCGGGCAGCAGCGGAAGGGGCCGCGCGGGCACCAGCGGCAGCACCTCGATCACCGCGCGGGAGGGAATCGCGTACGACTGGCCGGCGACGGTGAAGGTGATGATTTGCATCGGCCGCGGCCCGCGTCAGATGGTGAAGCGCGAGACCTCCTCCTTGAGGTCGCCGACGGCCTCCCGCAGGTGGATCGTGGCCGTGTTGAAGTCGTCGAGCGAGGCGGCCGTCCGCGATGCCCCGTCGGCCAGTCGCACCATCGCCTCGCGGATCTGCTCGGCGCCCTGCGACTGCGCCCGCATGCCTTCCGTCACCTGGCCGAAGCGGCCGGAAATTCCCTGCACCGCCTCGATGATCGCGCCGAGCTTGCCGGCGATGTCGCCGATCTCCCGAACGCCCCCGCGCACCTGCTCGGCGAACTTGTCCATCTCCATCACGCCCGCCGAAACGGAATACTGCATCTCCTTGACCATCCGCTCGATGTCGAGCGAAGCCACGGCCGTCTGATCGGCGAGCCGGCGGATTTCGCGGGCCACCACGAGGAATCCCAGCCCGTACTCGCCGGCCTTCTCGGCCTCGATCGCGGCGTTGATCGACAGGAGGTTGGTCTGGTCCGCCACCTTCGTGATCGTCGTCACGGCGAGGTTGATGTTCGCGGCCCGCTCGCTGATCACGGCGAGCTTCGAGCCGAACGACGAGGTGCTGTCGGCGAGCTGCCGCATCGTGGCGTCCATGCCGATCAGGTTCCCCTTGCCTTCGGTCGCCATCCGGCCGGTCCGGGCCGCCATGTCGTTGACCTCGGTCATCGTGCGGACGAGTTCCTGACTGGTGACCGAGATCTGCTTGACGGCGGCCACGGCCTGGCTCGTCGAGGCACCGTAGTCGGCGATCACCTGCTGCTGCTCGCTGCTCGTGGCCTGGATCGCCGTGGCGGTGGAGATCAGGGCGACCGAGGACTTCTGGATCCGGCCGATCAACCCCCGCAGGTCGTTGGTCATCGTTTGGATGGCGGACAGCAGGGCGCCGGTTTCATCGTCGCTGGTGACGCCCACCTCCGCCCGGAGATCGCCGCCGGCGACCTGCCGCGCGACGTCCACGGCGGTGCGGATCGGCGCCGAGATCGTGCGGGCCACCGCGAGCGCGGCGATCGTCACGCCGAGGATCGTGGCCAGCGACAGGCCGATGATCGCGGCCCGCTGGAAGTTCACCAGCGCGTAGGCTTCCGCGGCGTCCTGCTTGACGTTCATGCCCCAGCGGAAGCTCGGCAGGTAGCACCAGGCGGCCACCACGTCGGCGCCGCGGTAGTCGCGGGCTGGGCCGAAGCCCCGGCCGCCGCTCGCGGCCCTCTGCGAGGCGGTGGCCGTCACGTCACCGAGCGGGATCTGCAGCTTGAAGGCCGCGTCGGGGACGTGGCGGAGCGGGCAGGTGACGAACATCGTCTGACCGCGCCGCTCGCCGGTCACGATCTCGCCGGTGCGGCCGAGGCCGCTGAGGTCGGACAGCATCTGCCATACCCGCTCGGGGCCGAGACCCATGGCCAGCACGCCGATCACGCGGCCCTCGTCGAACACCGGGCTGGTGACGAACGCCAGGGTGCGCTGGCCGCTGCCGTACGACTGAAAGGCCGACACTTCCGACTGCAGCAGCGTGCGCGAGCGGTCGAAGGCCGCCGCCAGCTCCGAGGAGGCGAGGCTGCCGGTCTGGACCGATCCACCGAGCGGGATCTGGCGGTCGAGCGAGAGCAGCACCCGGCCGGTGGCATCGAGCAGCAATATCTCGGAGTAGCCGTAGGATCCGGCCACGTACCCGAGGAACTCCTCGAACGGCCGGCCGGCGGCCTCGAGCCGTGCCCGCCGGTCCGCATCGGCCGTGGCTGGCTCGGCGGAGGCGGGACCGGCCGCAGCGGTGAGTTCGCGCACCGCGCGGACGATCGTCGGACCGCGGGATGTGGCCATGCCCTCGCGGACCCGGGCCATCGCGTAGGCCTCCAGCTCCCGCGCCTTCGAGGCGGCGATCTGCACGAGGTTGCTGCGCACCGAGTTCTCGAGCGCCCGTGTCGCGATGCGGGCGGTGATCGCCGTGAGGATCGCACACGGGATCAGGGCGATGACGAGGAACCAAAACAGCAGTCGGCCGGCGATCGAGCGCTGCATTCCCGGCGCGGCGTGCAGGCCGCTCCCCGGTGGAACGGATGTCGAAAGTGACGTCATCGTGCCGCCTCCCGGCTCCCGGACGGGCGGGCCGACGCGTTGATCGTGTTGGTCGCGTTGATCGTGTTGATCCAGGCGCCACCCCAGCGGCGATGCAGGTCGGCGACGAACCCTTCCCAGCTCTCGCGCGACCGCGACAGCGGGAACGGGACCGGTCGGACCGCGGTGCGGCTGCTCCAGACGACGTCGAACTGCCCATCGGGCCGGATTCGTCCGATCGACACGGGCCGCCACGTATGCTGCGTGTCCGGATCGACCGAGACGATGCCCCCTGGGGCGTCGAGGCTCTGCGATCGAAGGGCCGCCCGCACCTGCTGGACGTCCGCCGTGCCCGCCTCGTTCACCGCCTGGGCCCACAGGAGAACGCTCGTGTGGGCGGTGGCGATCACGTCGGACGTGGTGCGATCGCTGCCGTAGCGGGCCTTGAAACCGCGGACGAAGGCTTCGTTGGCGGGGCCGGACATGCTCTGGAAGGACCCCCAGGCGGCATAGTCGCCGGCGAAGGCCTCGACGGCACCGCCGCGCAGCTCATCCTCGGCGATCGCGAACGTGACGACCGGCGTCTGCTCCGGCCGCACGCCCGAGGCCCGGAGCTGCCGGGCGAAGGCGAGCGCCGAGTCGCCGACCACCGTGCTCAGGACGACGTCCGGCCGGGCCGCGATGATCTCCCGGACGACCTGCTCCACGTCGGTGTCGCCGAACGGGATGTAGGCTTCGCCCACCCGCTCCGCGCTCAGCGCGGCGAGCTGGTCCGAGACGATGGCGTTGACGCAGTGGGGCCAGATGTAGTCCGAGCCGACGAGGAAAAAACGCCTCGCGCCCAGCGCGTCGTGGCACCACTGGACGGCGGGCGTGATCTGCTGATTGGGGGCGGCGCCGGTGTAGATCACGTTCGGCGATTGCTCGAGGCCCTCGTAGGCCATCGGATAGACAAGCAGGTGATCCGCCGCCTCGACCACCGGCAGCACGGCCTTGCGGCTGGCGCTCGTCCAGCAGCCGAACACGACGGCGACGCGATCCTCGCGGATCAACGTGTCGGCCTGGCGGGCGAACGTCTGGGGATCGGAGGCGCCGTCGGCGATCACCCAGCGGACCGGCCGCCCGAGCAGGCCGCCCGCCGCGTTGATCTCCTCGAGGGCGAGAATCTCGGCGTCGATCATCGACTTCTCGCTGACGGCCATCGGGCCGGTCTGCGAATGCAGCAGTCCGACGACGATCGGCCGTCGATCGACGAGCAGCCGGTCGAGACCCAGCCAGCCCAGGCCACCGAGTGCGGCGAGACCGATGAGCCAGGGCCAGACGGCGCGGCGTCGTGCGGCGGTCACCATCACGCGTCCGGCGCGGGAAGGCGGGGTGGGC
>RFUD01000380.1 GCA_009923125.1 Planctomycetia bacterium | reverse complement strand
ACAAGGCCGTTCCCAGCCCCACGACGAACCCCGCCGGCCCCACCAGGCTGGTTCCGAGACGGGCGTCGAGCCACGCGCCGGCAACGCCGGGCAGGAACATCAGCAGTCCGATGGCCATGATGCGGGAGGCCCAGGCGACCGCCTCGCCGACCGGGGATTCCTGTTTGGTCCTCGTCATCGCGGTACCATACCGGCAAAAGATGCCGGAGAGGAATGTGTCGAGACGCAAGCATCGCCGCCGCCGCCGCCCGCACGTGGTCGGTCGGCCCCCGTCCGGGACCGGACCCGGCCACGCGGACGACACGCCGGACGATCGGCCGCAGCCCACCATCCTGCGGCTGACGGCCGCGGATGGCGAGCGCGTGCACGAATCGACCGTGCTCTCGCCGGCCGAACTCACCGTCGCCCGGGAAAAGTGGCCCGTCGTCTGGCTCGACGTGGACGGGTTCGAGGACCAGGCGATGATCCGCTCGGTGGGCCAGATCTTCGAGATCGGGGAGCTCGCGCTCGAGGACGCGATCACCCCGGATGAACGCCCCAAGGTGGAGGTCTTCGGCCACCAGGTCCTGATCGCGGTCCGGATGGCCCGGCTCGACGGCGACTCGATCGTCACCGACCCGATGACGATCTTCCTCGGCGACCGCTACGTGATCACGTTCCACGACCGCACCGTTCCGGACGGCTTCGCCGGCGTCCGTGATCGGATTCGCCACGGACGCACGCGCCTCGGCCACGGCCACCTCGGCGCGGACCACCTCTGCGCCCTGCTGCTCGACGCGGTCATCGACGGCTACTTTCCCGTGCTCGAGGGGTTCGGCGATCGGCTCGAGGAGATCGAGGATGCCGCGATCGCCAGCCCCTCGCGCGAGCTGCTGGGCCGGATCCACGACGTCCGCAACGACCTCATGACCCTGCGGCGGGGCCTGTGGCCGACCCGCGACGTGCTCCACGCGCTCGGCCGCGAGCCCACGGCCTTCGTGGGCGACCATGCCCGGCAGCACTTTCGCGACACCTACGACCACACGATGGAACTGCTCGACATCACCGAGGGTTACCGCGAGATCGGCAGCGATCTCCGCGACATCTACCTGGCGAGCGTCAGCAACCGGATGAACGACGTGATGAAGGTGCTCACGGTGATCGCCACGATCTTCATGCCGCTGACATTCATCACCGGCTGGTTCGGCATGAACTTCGACACCCACTCCCCGTGGAACATGCCGCTGCTCAAGTATCGCTACGGCGAGATCGTGGCCGTGGCGCTGATGGCGGCCGTGACGGGCGGGATGGTGCTGTTCTTCTGGCGGCGCGGCTGGCTGCAGCGCTGGCGGTAGCCGTCACGCGCGGCCGAGCAGGAAGAACGTCCGCATGGGGCCTTTGCCCTTGACGTCGATCTCGCCGCGGTCGGCGAAGTGGAAGGCGCCGCCGAGGAGGTCGCGGGTGGCCCGGGAGACGTGGATCCGCGCGGGCTCGCCGTGCGACTCCATCCGGCTGGCGAGATTCACCGTGTCGCCCCACAGGTCGTAGCTGAACTTGTGGCGGCCGATGACACCGGCGGCGACCGGCCCTGAGTGGACGCCGATCCGGAGGTCGAGCGGCAGGCCCCGCGGACCGACGACGCGGTGGAACGCCTCGTGCATCCCCAGGGCCATCTCCGCGACCGCAGTGGCGTGATCGACGCGGGGCACCGGCAGGCCGGCGACGGCCATGTAGGCGTCGCCGATCGTCTTGATCTTCTCCACGCCGTGGGCCCGGGCGAGATCGTCGAACGCCGAGAAGATCTCGTCGAGCAGGTCGACGAGGTGGCGGGCGTCGACCCGCTGGGAAAAGGTGGTGAAGCCGCACAGGTCGGCGAACAGCACCGTGACGCAGTCGAAGCTCTCCGCGATCGCCGACTCGCCGTTCTTGAGCCGCTCGGCGACCTGTGCGGGAAGGACGTTGAGGAGGAGGCGTTCCGACTTCTGGCGCTCGTGCTCCAGGTCGGCGAGCGATCGCTCGAGCGCCTCGAAGGCGGCGTCGCGCTCCAGGAGACGATGGTAGGCATCGGAGTGGACGCGGATCCGGGCGACGAGTTCGACGGGGTCGGGCAGTTTGACGAGGTAATCGTTGGCGCCCGCCTCGAGGAGCCGGGCCTTCACCACCGCCTCCTCCTTCGCCGAGAGGACGATCACCGGCACTCGGGCCGTGGCCGGGACCTCGCGGAACCGGCGGACCATGTCGAGCCCGTCGGTGCCCGGCATCACGAGATCCTGGAGGATCACGCTGGGCATGAAGGCGGCGACGGCCGCGAGAGCGGCCTCCGCCTCGCGGCAGAACTCGAACGCGATGTCGGCCTGGTCGGCCAGCATCCGTCGCACCGCCTCACCGATGAGCGCCTGATCGTCGACGAGGAGGACACGGTGCCGCGCGGCGTTCGCCATGGAAAGCCAGGGTGCCCGGCAAGCCGTCGGGCCGCATGACAAGCCCCCCGGCGCGTGAGGGATCAAGGATGAAAGCCGCCGGCCCGCATGACAAGCCCCCCGGCGCGTGAGGGATAAAAACTGGGGAACTAGGATTCGAACCTAGACTAACTGGTTCAGAG
>RFUD01000379.1 GCA_009923125.1 Planctomycetia bacterium | reverse complement strand
GTGATCGCGATCATCGGCCTCCTCGTAGGCCTGCTCCTGCCGGCTGTCCAAACGGCCCGCGAGGCGGGGCGACGCGCCGCCTGCACCACGAGAATCAAACAGCTCGCACTCGGGATGCTGAACTTCGTCGACGTGCGCGGGAGATTTCCCGCCAACTATGGCGACCTCTCCACGAACATGGACAAAGGCGTGTGGCCGTCGCACGGGGCCAACAGCCTGGGGCGGACCTGGATCAGCGAGATCCTGCCGTTCGTGGAGCGGAACGACCTGGCAGCGGGGATTTCCTTCACCGCCCAATTTCAAAACAACTCCGCGTTTCGCCAGGCGTTGCCTGAGGCGCGGTGCCCGTCGGACAGCGGCCCGTCGCTCCGCACCGACAACCTCTACTACCAGTCGGGGCCGACGGCATCCGGCACGTTCGGCATCACCAATTACAAGTCGGTGGCCGGTGGAAACTGGGCGGCGCCGCCCTTTCAGATCTACTTTCGCTGCGGCGGGTCGAGAAACTGCGTCGACGGATCCGGCAAGGTCGACGGTTCGACGGGTTGGTCGGGGGAATTCACCGGAAACGGCGTGGCCTGCCGCAACACCTACAACCGCTCAACCAATCTCACCTATCTCAAGTCCGTGACCGACGGGCTTTCGAAGACGCTCGCCATCGGAGAAACAGTTCCCGACTGGTGCGGCTACAGCATGTGGGGCTACTTCACGGGCGCCCACGCGACGACGGGCTATCCGCTCAATTACGGGATCGAAAAGGGGGATGCGGCGCTCGTGGCCGCTCGGTCCACCGCCTGGTCGGCCTTCGCCAGCCGCCACCCGGGCGGGGCCGCGTTCGCGCTCTGCGACGGCAGCGTCGCATTCATCGCCGACTCCATCGATACGGCTCTCTATTCGGCGCTCGGGGCGATCAACGGCGGCAGCGACAGCGGCGCGGGCCTTCCGGCAGGAATCGCCTCGCGAAAGGGTGTGCCGTGAACAGGCCCACGAGGATTCGGTTCGTCATGTCAGTCTGGGCTGTGGGGATCGCCGTCGGCGGGCTCGCGGGCTGCAGCCGGGCAGGATCGGCGCCGACGGTGCCGGCAGCCGGCCGGCTGCTCTACGGCGGAAAGCCGCTTCCAGGAATCGACATGGTGTTCACGCCCGAGCACGGCAGGCGAGGCTTCGCCACCACCGACTCGCAGGGTCGGTTTACCGTCTCCACGTTCGCCAAAGGCGATGGCGTTGTGCCGGGAACGCACACGGTGACGCTCTGGCCACATCCGGTGGAGGCAAAGGTCGTCGTTGACAGCCGTGCGGCCCAGCCGACGTCGAGTTCCGTGCCGCTCACGCTGCCCTTCCCGAGCAGATATGCCTACGCCGCCGACACCACCCTCGTGGTCGAACTCGACGCCCAGGGGTCTCGAAGTCTGGAGTTCGCGCTGCAGGATGACCCCTGACGCCGGTTCGCCACGGCACGGGGTCGATTGATCCGGACTTCTTCAGGCGGCCAGTTAAAAAAAGACATTCTTTTTGCGCTTTTATTTATGGAGTTCAGCGATTTTTTGATTAAAAAAAGAGATGGGTCGTTATTGCCATGATCGTGCCGCTATCCCGACGCGTTACGTCGGCGGTGTGATGCCAAATCGGGTTGTCCCGGGGCGTGAATTCTGTTTTTGAATTTTCGAAGGTGTTTCGATGAACCGTTCACTTCGTTCGGGGCATGGGTGGTCGACAGCGATCTCGACGGCGCTCGTCGTCGCGCTCTTCACGGCCGTCGTGTCGCCGCCGGCGTTCGCGCAGACGCAAACCTGGGACGGCGGCTCCGGCGGCACGGGCACGGAACTGGGCACAGCCGCCAACTGGACGAACGACACGCTGCCGAGCACGAACGGAGGCACGGCCGTGTGGAATGGCACGACCACAGGAAGCCTGTCGCTCGTCTACTCGGGCGGGCTTGCCGGCTCAGCCGGTGATCTGGGGCTGAATTTCAGCCTGGCCTCCGGCCAGACGGGAAACGTGCTGATCGACGGCACGAATGCAGGCCTGCGGTTCGGCAACATCACCGTCGCCGCTGGGGCAGGCGCACTGACGTTTGGCGGCGGGGCTGTCGGCGGCACCGCCTCGAACAACAACGCCTTCACGTGGACGAACGACTCGGCCAATCCCGTGACCCTCAACAACGACGTCGTTTTCGGTGCCGGCGGTGGGGCCGACAAAACGATCACGTTCGCAGGTTCCGGCAACTGGGTGGTGAACAATAACCTCGCTTGCACCTCGAATGGCAGGCAAACGGCGGTCATCAAATCTGGGGCGGGTGCCCTCACGATCGCGGCGGCGAACACGTCGACGACGGGCGTGACGCTGAACTCCGGCACGCTCAACTTCAACCATGCCCAAGCGCTCGGCACGGGCACGTTCACCCTCACCGGCGGCGTGCTCGACAACACCTCCGCCGCCGCGATCACGAACTCCAATACCAACGTCCAAAACTGGAACGGCGACTTCGCGTTCACCGGCACCAAAGACCTGGACCTCGGCACCGGGGCGGTGACGCTCGGCAGCTCGCGCACGGTGACCGTCAACGGCGGCAACCTCACGG
>RFUD01000378.1 GCA_009923125.1 Planctomycetia bacterium | reverse complement strand
CGAAGCAGCTGCTCGACGCGGCCGACGACGCCTCCACCTACTCCCGCGTCCACGCCGCGTTCCATCCGCTGCTCCGCAGCCTGCTGGAGAAGTACGGGCTGGCGGACGTGTTCCTCATCGACGCCACCACCGGCACGGTGGTGTACAGCGTGCTGAAGGAGCCCGATTTCGCCGGCTCGCTCCGGGGAGGCCCGCTGGCCGCGACGAGCCTCGGCGACGCCTTCCACAAGGCCGTCGGCGGCGGCCGCCGCGACGCCGTCGCCTACGGACACTTCGCCCGCTACCTCCCGTCGTGCATGGAGCCGGCGAGCTTCCTCGCCGCGCCGCTGTACGACGGCCGTCAACTGGTGGGCGTCGTGGCCTTCCAGATTCCCATCGATCGTGCCGACGAGATCATCGGCGAGACGACCGGCATGGGCCGGACGGGCGAGACCTACGCGATCGGCCCCGACCGGCTGTTCCGCAGCAATTCGCGGTTCGCCAAGTCGCTCGGCGTGGCCACGACGATCATCGACCCCAGGTTCAAGGTCGATACGCCGGCGGTTCGCAACGCGCTCGACGACGGCGGATCGGGAACGGCGCTCGGCCGCGACTACCGCGGCGCCCAGGTGCTCTCCTCGTGGACGCCGGTGACGATCCACCGCGACGCCGGCAACGACCGCGACACCGTCCGCTGGGCGCTGGTCTCCGAGATCGACCGGGACGAGGTGCTGGCGCCGATCCACCGGCTGCGCACGTTCGCGCTGAGCATCTTCGGGCTGACGACCGCGGGGGTTTTGCTCGTGTCGTCGGGGATCGCCCGCCGCCTGACCCGCGAATCGCGGCGGCAGGCCGCCCTGGTGGACGGCATCGTCGACAACACGCACGCGCTGGCCAGCTCCTCGGAGGAGCTGACCAGCGTCAGCCAGCAGATGAGCGCGGCCGCGGAGCAGACCACGGCGCAGGCGAACCTCGTGTCGGCGGCCGCGGAGCAGGTCAGCAGCAACGCCCGCACGGTGTCCGGCTCGATCGACAACCTCGTCGAGAGCATCCACGAGATCGCCAAGAGCGCGCAGGACGCCGCCTCCGTGGCGAAGCAGGCGGTGGAGATGTCGGGGACCGCCTCCACCACCATGGACGCCCTGGGCCGCTCCAGCGCCGAGATCGGCAAGGTGGTGAAGGTGATCACCTCCATCGCCGAGCAGACGAACCTCCTCGCCCTCAACGCCACCATCGAGGCCGCCCGCGCCGGCGAGGCGGGACGCGGATTCGCGGTGGTCGCCAACGAGGTCAAGGAACTCGCCCGCGAGACCGCCCGCGCCACCGAGGACATCGGCGCGAAGATCGAGGCCATGCAGAGCGACACCCGTCGGGCCGTCACGGACATCGGCGGCATCCGTGCGGTGATCGAGACGATCGACGGCCTCCAGACCCGGATCGCCGCGGCCGTCGAGGAACAGTCGGTGACCACCAGCGAGATCAGCCGCAACATCACCGAGGCGACCACCGGCTCGTCGGAGATCGCCGAGAACATCGTGCAGGTGGCCCAGGCGGCGCAGAGCACGGCGGAGGGGGCGTCGAACACGCAGGTGTCCTCGCAGGAACTCGCCCGCATGGCCCAGGGGCTCCAGCGACTCGTCGAGGAATACCGTCGGTCCTGACGGGCCGCCGGTGACCACCAGGGAGGGAACGGCATGCGGGCGTTGGTCGTGGACGACTCGAAGCCGAGTCGCAGCATCCTGGTGCGGGCGCTCCGCGACCTCCGATTCGAGTGCATCGAGGCGGCCAACGGCGCCGAGGCGCTGGCCGCGCTGACGGCGGCCCGCCCGGACCTGGTGACGATCGACTGGCACATGCCCGTGATGGACGGCATCGAACTGGTCCGGCGGCTGCGTCGCGCACCGGCGCACCGCGACCTGAAGCTGCTGATGGTGTCGACGGAGAACGACACCGACCGGATCGCCACGGCCATCGAGGCCGGGGTCGACGAGTTCCTGTCGAAGCCGTTCACGCCCGAGGCGCTCGCCCGCAAGCTCGTCGCGCTCGGTGTCTGCACCGCCGCCGAGGCGGCCGGGGCCGGAGGCCGGGGGCCGATCCGCGTGCTGGTGGTGGACGACTCCGCCACGATCCGCGCCGCGCTCTCGGCCGCCCTGGCAGCCGACCCCGACCTCCAGGTCGTCGGCACGGCGATCAACGGACAGGTGGCGCTGGCCGCGATCGCCGCCAGCCCGCCCGACCTCGTCCTGCTCGACGTGGAAATGCCGGTTCTCGACGGCATCTCCACGCTGCGGGAGATCCGCCGGCTGCGGCCCAAGCTCCCGGTGCTGATGTTCTCCAGCCTGACGGAACGCGGGTCGAAGGCCACGCTCGACGCCCTGCTGGCGGGAGCCAACGACTACGTCGCCAAGCCGGCGGGACTCACGCCAGAGGAGGTCTCGGCCCGCATCCGCGACGAGGTCATCGTGAAGATCAAGGCGCTGGTATCCAGGGGCGGACCGGCCCCGCGAGGCGGACCGGCGGTCCCGGCCCGCACGGCCGCTCCCGCCCGGCGCGGACCGATCCGCGGGGTCGTGATCGCCGTCTCCACGGGCGGCCCCACCGCGCTGGCGGAGGTGCTGCCGTCGTTC
>RFUD01000377.1 GCA_009923125.1 Planctomycetia bacterium | reverse complement strand
CCAGCCTCGACGACACGATCCGCTCCTTCGAGGAGATCGCCGACGGCAAGTGGGATCATCTCCCCGAGCAGGCGTTCATGTACGTCGGTCCCATCGAGCAGGCCGAGGAGCAGGCCCGCAAGATGGCCGCCAAGGCCTGATCGCCACACGACACGGAGTGAACCACGACCATGGCGGATACGAAGCAGACCGGTGCGGTGCGGTGCGTGATCGTCACCCCCGAGCAGACGAGCCTCGACACGCTCGCCCGGTCGGTGACGCTGCCGCTGTTCGACGGCCTCCGCGGCGTGGCCCACGGCCACTCGCCCTTCATCGGCCGTCTCGGTGCGGGCGAGGTGAGGATCGTGGGAGAGCAGGGGGGCAGGGGCGACGCGACCCGCCGGCTGTTCGTCGAGGGAGGCTTCGTCGAAGTCGCCCATGACACGATCACGGTGATCACGCAACGGGCGGTGCCGGCCGACACGGTGGACGCCGTCGCCGCCAGGAAGGAGTTCGAGGCGATCTCCGGGGCGAAGGCCACGGGCGACGAGGCGATCGACGCGAAACTGGCCGCCCAGGAGGCCGCCCGAGCCCTTGTGCGGGCGGCGGAACGCCGCGGATAATCGCGGGGTGCCGACACTTCGCGCCACACTCCTGCTGATGATGTTCGTCCTGGCCGGCGGGACCGGAGCGCGGGCTGAAGCGATCGCATTTCTCGGCGGTCGGGTGATCCCGATTGGCAGGCCCGAGATCGACTGCGGGGCCGTCGTCGTCCGGGATGGCCGGATCGTCGCCGTCGGGGCCGCCGAGACGACGGACGTGCCGCCGGATGCCGAGCGGATCGACACCCGCGGGCAGGTCGTGATGCCCGGGCTCGTGGACACCCACAGCCACGTCGGCGGCGGGCAGGGCGGGGACGGGAGCGGCCCCGTCCAGCCCGACGTGCGGATCCTCGACTCGATCAACGTGCGCGACGCGGGGTTTCGGAAGTGCCTCGCCGGCGGCCTGACCACGCTCAACATCATGCCGGGCTCCGGCCACCTCGCCAGCGGCCAGACCGTGTATGTCAAACTTCGGCGCGCCGGCACCATCGACGAACTGCTGTACCGCGACGCCGACGGCCGACCGCTCGGCGGGCTGAAGATGGCCAACGGGACGAACTCGCAGAAGGACCCGCCCTTCCCGGGCACCCGCGGCAAGTCGGCGGCGCTCGTGCGGCAGAAGTTCGTGCAGGCGCTGGCCTACCGCGACAAACTCGCACGGGCCGCCGGCGACCCCGAGAAGGCGCCCGACCGCGACCTCGAACTCGAGTCGCTGGTCGAGGTGCTGGACAAGCGACGCATCGTCCACCATCACTGTCACCGGGCGGACGACATTCTGACGGTGCTCAGGCTGCGGGAGGAGTTCGGGTTCGACGCGGTGCTCCATCATGTCAGCGAGGCCTGGAAGGTGGCGCCGCAGATCGCGAAGTCTGGCGTCGGTTGTTCGGTGATCGTGTTGGACAGCCCGGGCGGGAAGATCGAGGCGGCCGACTTCTCGCTCGTGAACGGAGCCGCGCTCGAGCAGGCCGGGGTGCCGTGCGCCCTGCACACGGACGATCCCGTGACCGACTCCCGGCTGTTCCTGCGGACCGCGGCGCTCGCGGTGCGGGCCGGCATGTCCCGCGAAAAGGCCCTCGAGTCGGTCACGCTCGCGGGGGCGCGGATGCTGGGCCTGGGCGACCGCGTCGGCTCGCTGGACGCGGGCAAGGACGCCGACATCGTCGTGCTCTCGGGCGATCCCCTGAGCGTGCACACGAAGGTGCTGCGCACGTACGTCGAGGGGCGAAAGGCGTTCGACCGGGAAGCCCCCGAAGACCGGCTGTTCGCGGTGGGCGGGTTCGGCGCGAGCCGGGACCAGCAGGCCGAGCCCTGCTGCATCGGCCCGGCCCGGGGGACGACGCGATGACCGCCATCCCATCGAGGCACGGCGTGCCTGGCCGCATCGCCCTCGCCGTGGCCGCACTGGCCGCATGGTGCCCCCCGGCGGCGATCGCCGCCGAGACGCTCGCCATCCGCGGCGACGTGCTGCACACGATGGCCGGTCCGCCGATCGCCGACGGCGTGGTGGTGATCGGCGACGGCACGATCACCGCGGTCGGCCCGGCGGCCACCACGCCCGTTCCCGAGGGGGCGAAGATCGTCCGGGGAGCCTTCGTCACGCCGGGTCTCGTCGATGCCCACAGCGTGGTCGGCCTCGCCGGCTATCTGAACCAACCGCAGGATCAGGATCAGCTCGACACCGGCGAGGCGATTCAGCCCGAACTGCGGGCCGTCGATGCGTACAACCCGCAGGAACGGCTCATCGAGTGGCTGCGGGGATTCGGCGTCACCACGGTCCACACCGGGCACGCCCCCGGCGCCCTCGTGGCCGGACAGACGATGGTGGTGAAACTGGCGGGAGCCTCGGTCGAGGAGGCGACGCTCGTGCCGGCCGCCATGGTGGCCGTGACGCTCGGCGACGCGGCGCGGCCGGCGAGCGACGCCGACGGCAAAAAATCGCCGGGCACCCGCAGCAAGGCCGTGGCGATGCTCCGGGCCCAGTTGGTGAAGGGGCAGGAGTATCTCCGCAAGCGCGGCCTGGCCGACGAGA
>RFUD01000376.1 GCA_009923125.1 Planctomycetia bacterium | reverse complement strand
TCCAGATCGACACCTCGAACATCCTCTTCATCTGCGGCGGGACGTTCGTGGGCATCGACAAGATCATCGGCAAGCGGCTCGGCCGGAAGACGATCGGCTTCGGCCAGCCCAGCGGCCACAAGGGGGATGCGACGCTCGGGGAGCTTCTCCCCCAGGTCGACTCCGACGACATCCTGGAGTTCGGCCTGATTCCCGAGCTCGTCGGCCGTCTGCCGGTGATCTCGTCGCTCAAGCCGCTCGACGAGCAGGCGCTCGTCAAGGTGCTCAAGGAGCCGAAGAACGCCCTCGTGCGGCAGTACCAGAAACTGTTCAGCATGGAGAATTGCCAGCTCGAATTCACCGACGAGGCGCTGCTCGCGATCGCCCGCAAGGCGATGCGGAAGGAGACGGGCGCCCGCGGCCTGCGGTCGATCATCGAGGACGTGATGCTCGACCCGATGTTCGACCTGCCCGACCACGCGGGCAGTTCGTACCTGATCACCGCCCGGAACGTGGAGGGACTCGATCCGGTCGTGCCGCTGCGCGAGGCGAGGCACAAGAGCGCGTGACACCGCGCGGCGGGGCGGTCGCGCCGCCGCGGTCCCACTTGGTGGCCGGCAGCCCGAAGTCGCGGAGCAGTTCGCACACGCGATCGTCGCTGACCTGGTCGAACCGGCGGTAGAACTGCCCGACCGCCCAGAAATCGGTCGGCTCGACGAGGCACTCGATCCGGTCGCACAGCGGACGGATCGCTTCGAGGCGGTCCGGGGCCGCGACGGGCACCGCCACGATGATCTCCGCCGCCCCCGCCGCCTTCACGCCGCGCAGCGCGGCGATCATCGTCGCTCCGGTCGCCAGGCCGTCGTCGGTGACGATCACGGTCCGGCCCCGCACGTCGGCCTGCGGCCGGATGCCGCGGAACACCGCCTTGCGGCGGGCGATCTCCTCGAGTTGCCGGAGCCGCTCCGCCTCGATGTAGGCGTCGCCGGCGTCGGTCACGGCGCTGGCGAAGTGGTTGAGGTAGACCTCGCCCGTTTCGGAGACCGCGCCGAGGGCGAGCTCCGGCTGGTGGGGCGCGCGGAGCTTCCGCGACAGCACGACGTCGAGCTCGCATCCGAGTCCGCGGGCCAGTGCCGCGCCGACCTCCACGCCCCCGCGGGGGATCGCGAGGACGATCGGCTTCTCGGTGTCACGGCCCGTGCCATGGGCCCGCAGCCGTTCGACGAGCATCCAGCCGGCCTGCTCGCGGTCGGTGAAGAACAGGGACGTCATGTGCGGCTCCGTGGGGTCACGCGGAGGGAAAGTGGGAGGCGAACCACTCGGCCGCGAGGCGGGCGGCCTCCTCGAGCGTGCCGGGTTCCTCGAACAGATGCGTCGCCCCGGGCACGATGGCGAGCCGTTTCTCGCCGCCGAGGGCGTCGAGCGCGAGCCGGTTGAGCGCGAGCACCTCCTCGTCGTGGCCGCCCACGATGAGCAGCGTCGGGCAGTGGACGCGGCCCAGCGCGGCGCCCGCCATGTCGGGCCTTCCGCCGCGGGACACGACCGCCGCCACCCGCGGCACCCGCGCGGCGGCGACGAGGGCGGCAGCCGCTCCGGTGCTCGCACCGAACAGGCCCAGCGGCAGGGCCGCCGTGGTGTCGAGCGACTGCACGAGCGTCACCGCGGCCTCGAGCCGGTCGGCAAGCAGCCCGATGTCGAAGACATTCATGCGGTCGGCCGCCTCCTGCTCCGTGAGCAGGTCGAACAGCAGCGTCCCGATCCATGCCTCGTGGAGCACGGCCGCCACGTAGCGGTTGCGCGGGCTCGAGCGGCTCGATCCGCTGCCGTGCGCGAAGAGCACGAGTCCGCGGGCCGGGTCGGGGAGCGACAGCCGGCCCGGCAGAGCGAGCGGGAAACCCGTCGCGGACCGCGCGGGCACGGAGACATCGATCACGGTCGTCGCGTTCGTCAGCGTCATGGGCGACCTCCGCGGGTGGCCGCGTGGATGACCTCGACGTGGGCGGCCTGCGGCCCCTCGTCCCCCTCCTCCTCCGTGAAGTGCACGCGCGTGCCGAGGTCCACGATCCGAAAGTCGTCCGCCGAGATGGCATGACGGTGAAAGTAGATCTCGCGGCCGTCGGGCGTCTCGATGAACCCGTAGCCCTCCAGCGGAAAGAGCCGCGCCACCCGCCCCTCGGCCCGCGGCACATGCCGCTTGACGGCGCCGCGCTGGTGCCGCACGTGATCCTCGAGCCGGCGGCGGGCGGCATCGAACGAGTCGCGAAGCGCCACGTACACGTCCTCATGCGCATGGTCCGCCGGATGGTTGCGGTTGACGACGATCTCCCCGCCGGGCACGACGAGATCGACCCGCACCGAATACAGCCGGCCGTCCCGGTGATGGCGGTGCGGCTGGGCCACGACGACATGGCAGCCCGTGATCCGGTCGCTCATCTTTTCGAGCTGGGCGATGTGTTCGAGAACGGCATCACGCACGTCCTCGTCCACGGGAAGATCGTCGAACGAAATCTGCGGCTGCGTCTGCATGGGCCTGCTCCGCGGGGCGTCCTTGGACGATAGGGGCAGGCTGTCGAGCAGTGCACGCGACGCAGGAATTCACGCGACGCGAGCGAGAGACACTTGCGCCTGTCC
>RFUD01000375.1 GCA_009923125.1 Planctomycetia bacterium | reverse complement strand
TGCGGCTTCATGTCGTCGATGTCGCCGCCGAGCTCCTCGAGCATCTGGTAGATCGGCACGGTGCCGATCGGCACGGGCGAAGCGTCGATGATCGCCTGCCGGATCGTGTCGATGTCCTTGCCCGTGGAGAGATCCATCACCGTGTCGGCACCGTAATGCACGGCCATGTGGAGCTTTTCGAGCTCCGTCTGCTGGTCGCTCGTGACGGCCGAGTTGCCGATATTGGCGTTGATCTTCGTGAGTGCGGCGATGCCGATCGCCATCGGCTCGAGCGACTTGGTGAGGTGCACCGTGTTGGCCGGAATCACCATCCGCCCGCGGGCGACTTCGCTTTGGATGAGCTCCTCGGGAAGGTCTTCGCGCTTCGCGACGTACGTCATTTCGGGCGTGATCTGGCCGGCGCGGGCGGCTTCGAGCTGGGTCATGGTGGCTCCTTCTCTGAGTGGACCTCGGAGTCTAGCAGTTCATCACAAGGTCTTTAAGTATTCGAGTACGGCCGCCTTCTCCGCTTCGTCGAGCGCCGCCGGAAAGTCGTGCCCCTGCGCACTCTTGCCTGGCTTCGAGGTGTCGAACCAGGTGCGCCGCTCGGCGTTCGGGAGCTTCGCCGGCGGGGCCGCGGCGGCGGTGATCTCGAGGCCGACGCGGGATTCGTCGTAGCCCGTGCGCGTGCGCTGCCACGCCGGCGGCCGCTCCTCCGGATGCAGCAGGTGCCAGAGCGTCGGTACGGAGCCGTTGTGAAAATAGGGCGCCGTCGCCCAGATGCCGTCGAGCGGCGGGGCCACGTAGCCCGTCGGCGGCTCCCGGTTCCTGAGCCGCTCGATGTCGTCGCCGCGATGGCCGAACCAGCTCGTATTCAGGTCGCTCCGCTCCTTCTGCGTGAGCGAGTCGAACCGCACGCGGTCGGTGCCGATCTCGTCGAGCGCGACCATCCGCTCCGGATAGTTCCCGTCGGGACCGTACGTGCCGTGGCACGAGGCACAGTGGTTCTCGAACACCGCCCTGCCCTGCTCGGCGAGCCCGGCATCCACGGCCCACGGCCACTTCGGCGGCTCGAGCGACTCGATCCATGAATCGATCCGCCGAAACTCGTCCTCCCACTCGGCGAACTTCTCGGGGCCGTTTTCCTTGACGAGCAGAAACTGCATCAGCATCCGGTGCCCCTTGGCCGCGAAGCCGTCGGCATAGAGTCCCGTGCGGCGGCGGTAGTGCCACCAGGCCGGAGCGTCCATGTCGTGGTGGACGAGGTCGAACCGCGGCGGCCGCTGGATGATGTTCAAGTCGGCGTCGCGATGCCGCATCAGGGCCACGCCGAAGATCACGGCGTTGGTCGTGCCATTCGTCGTGCCCAGCGGCAGCAGCAGCGAGCCCATGTCCATGTGGCCGAACGGCTTCCGCTGCTTCACCTTGATGAGCCGCACTTCCTCGGTGAGCGTCTCGAGGGCATAGTTCGAATTCGGCAGCCCCGGAATCACCTTCCCCGCCACCTGCCCCTGATGGCAGGCGAGGCAGCTCATCGTCCACGAGCCGCTCGCCCCGCGCACATATTGCAGCGACCGCGACGGATCGGCGGGGTCGGGATCGAGGCCGTAGCGGTCCATCGCCATCCGCCGGCGTTCCTCGGGCGACGCACGTTCGGCCCGGCTGCGGAGCGGCTCGGGCCACGTCGTCCAGAGAGCGTCGAACACCTCCTGGTCGAAGTCGGCCGGCAGATAGGCCCGAGACCGCAGCAGGCCCCAGCCCGACTCGACCCGCTCGCGTGCGACGCTGCGCCCGCCCCCGTGCACGAGGCACGACGTGACCGCGAGCAACGTCATGAGCCGCCGCAGGCCGTGGCCACCGAACCGACATTCGAATCCGACGATGTTCATGGCATACTGGTGCTCGACCGCCCGCGCGTCTTCCCGCTGAGTATAGGCGCGTCCCCGCCTTGGGCTGCCCACCATGGTCACCGCCAATCCCCTCCTCATTCCCGAGCTGCGCGTGATGCTCGCCGAGGGCGACGCGGCGGGCCTGCGCGAGGTGGCCGAGGAACTTCACCCGGCGACGGTGGCGGAGTTCTCCGAAGGGCTCGACGACCGCGAACTTTGGCAGCTGCTCGATGCGGTGGCCGTCGAGCGTCAGGCGGAGATTTTCCCTTATTACCCGATGGCCCGGCAGGTGGAGCTCGTGAAGGCGGCCGACCGACCGCACCTCGGCCAGCTCCTCGAATGGATGGCCGCCGACAACCGCGACGACCTCCTCCGCGAGCTCGACCCGGAATTCGTGGAGGAGATCCTCCCGCTCGTCGCCAAGGCCGAGCGGCACGACATCCGGATGCTCCTCTCCTGCCCCGAGGACTCGGCCGGGGCGCTCATGACCACCGAATACGCGTCGCTCCCGGCCGACATCACGGCGGGCGAAGCGGTGACGCGGCTCCGCACCCAGGCCCCCGACAGCGAGTCGATCTACTACATCTACGTGCTCGACGCCGAACGCCACCTCGTGGGCTTCGTGTCGCTCCGCGACCTGATCCTCGCCAAGCCCACGGCCCTCGTCTCCGACCTCATGCAGCGCGATCCGATCAGCGTGCGGGTGGAGGAACCGCGGGAGCAGGTCGTCGAGAAACTCGCC
>RFUD01000374.1 GCA_009923125.1 Planctomycetia bacterium | reverse complement strand
TCGTGGGGCAAGCGTCCCGCTTGCCGGAAGTTGAGGCCGTCTTGGCAAGCGGGACGCTTGCCCCACGATCGTTGGGTACTCTGCTGGTTCCTGTCCCGTAACGGGATTCGACGAACCGCGTAGACTTTTCGGCCCCGTGCGATTCGCGCGGGTGGAGGACCTCGGCCGTGGGTGTAACCTCGTTTTGGGTGTGGTGGCGCGTTTCGGCCGCCGTAGCGACGATTGTTTTGGGAGGTATCGCGATGAGGCCCGTGAGCGCCGAGGCGGACGACGTTCCGACAGGCCCGCGGGCCGAGGCATGGAAACAGGTGCAGCAGGCGCTCGACGAGGGGAAGCCCAAGACGGCGGCCGAGGCGCTGGCCGGTGTCGAGCAGGCGGCGGTAAAAGACAAGGCGTGGGCCGAGGCGGCCCGGGCGATCGCCACACGCGTGCTCGCGGCGACGGGCGACCGGCCGCCCGACGATCCCGAGCGGCTCGTGCAGTTGGCTGCTGCGATCGAAAAGGCGCCGGCCGAGACGAAGGCCGTGCTGCAGGCGATCCAGGCCAACTGGACCTGGGGCTTCTTCCAGCAGAACCGCTGGCGGTTTGCCCGACGCACGACGGGCGCGACGACAACCGCCGACCTCACGACGATCGCCTCGTGGGACCTGCCCACGATCGTGGGGGAGATCCGTCGCCGGTTCGCCGCCGCGCTCGCCGAGCCGGCGGACCTCCAGAAACTGCCCGTGGCCGAGTGGACCGCGCTCATCGCGCCCGGCTCGATGCCCGACGCCTACCGGCCTACGGTGTGGGACGTGATCGTGCGCGACGCGCTCGAGTTTGCCACGTCGGGCGAGCGGGGCGTGGTCGCGCCCGAAGACGTCTTCGAACTTGGGGCCGATTCGCCCGCCCTCGGCACGCCCGAGCAGTTTCTCGCCTGGAAGCCGGAGGAGGATCCAGCCGTCACCGACCGTGGTTCGCCGCTCATCGAAACGGCCCGGCTCTATCGCGACCTGCTGGCGTTTCACTCGTCCGATGCCGATCGCACGGCGTTTTTCGCCGCGGATCTCGACCGGATCCTGTGGGCGAGCGGAGCCGCGGTGGGCGACGACCTCGCACACAAGAAGGAAGCGGCGCTCGAGGCCTTTATCGAGCGGGCAGGGAATCACGAGACCGCCACGCTCGCCCGGTTTCACCTCGCGGGGCTTGCGCGCGAGGCGGGCGAACTCGTCGAGGCGCACGACCTCGCGAAACAGGGCGTGAAGGCACACCCCGGCACGCCGGGGGGCGCGCTCTGCCAAAACCTGATCGCGGAGATCGAGGCGAAGTCGCTCGTCGTGGAGACGGAGCGGATGTGGGCCGCGCCGTGGCCCGTGATCCGGATCACCGCGCGCAACCTCGACACGGCCCACGTGCGGATCGTGAAGGCCGACTGGCTCGCACGAGTGGCCGCCGGCAAGCCGCAGTGGCAGTGGCTCGACGACGCCGATCGCAAGGCCCTGCTCGCCCAGCCGCCCGTGAAGAGTTTTGCGGTCGCCGTGCCGAACCCGAAGAATTTTTCCGACGTGCGGCACGACGTGCCCGTGCCGCAAGATCTCGAGCCCGGCAGCTATTGGGTGCTCGCGAGCCATGCGGCTGACTTTGGCGACAAGGACAACGTGGTCGAAGCCACGCTCGTGTGGGTGAGCCGGATCGCGATCGTCTCGGAAGGGGGCGGCAGCCGGAAGGGGGAGCCGCTCGCAGGATACGTGGTGGACGTGGCGACGGGCGAGCCGATCGCCAACGCCAGCGTGCAGGCCTTCGTGCAGGAAGAGGGTCGGCACCCGCCGCGATTCGCCGCCGGCGCGCCCGCCACCACCGACCGCGACGGCCGGTTTGCGTTGCCAGCCGTTCAGGGCCGGCAGGTGCTTCTTTACGCGAAGGCCCGCCTCGACGGCCGCGAGCACGCGACGGCCACCGAGCCGACGCACGTCTGGCAGCACGAGGATGAAGCCGCCCACCGAGCGATCGTGCTCATGACCGACCGCGGCATCCATCGCCCCGGCCAGATCGTGTTGTACAAGGGCATTCTTTGCTCGGCCGATCCGTTGAAACGGAAGTACGCGGTGCTTGGAAACCAGAAAGTAACCGTGGTGCTGCGGGATGCGAACGGCCGGGAGACGGCACGGCTGGAACATACGACGAACGCCAACGGTTCGTTCCACGGCAACTTTCCGATCGCCACAGGCGCGCTGCCCGGGCAGTGGACGATCCTCGCCGAAGGGGTGGGGGCGACGGGCGTGGCAGCCGTGCGGGTCGAGGAATACAAGCGGCCGAAGTTCCAGGTGACGCTCGCGGCGGCCAAGGGCGACGTGGTGCTTGATCGCGACGTCACGCTCAGCGGCACGGCCACGACCTATACCGGCCTGCCGGTGGCGAACGCGAAGGTCCGCTGGCGGGTGGAGCGCGAGGTGCGGTTTCCACCGTGGTGCCGCTGGTTCTTTCCGGGGCTGCCGTTCGGCGGCGAGGCGGCGCGGATCGCGCGGGGGACGGCCGTCACTGATGCCAACGGCACATTCACGATCACGTTTCCGGCCAAGCCTGACCGCTCGGTGCCAAGGGAGAGTGCGCCGGTGTTCACGTTTGCCGTCACGGCCGACGTGACCGACTCGGG
>RFUD01000373.1 GCA_009923125.1 Planctomycetia bacterium | reverse complement strand
CCGACCGCCCCCGGCATGTTCGTGACGCAGTAGTGCACGACGTCATCGACCACGAACGTGGGTGCGGCATGCGTCGTGGGCCGGCTCGTGGCGATGCAGCCGCCCTGGTCGATCGCCACGTCGATGATCACCGCCCCGGGCTTCATGAGGGCGAGATCTTCGCGCGACACGAGGTGCGGTGCCCTGGCCCCCGGAATGAGCACACTGCCGATCACGAGGTCTGCCCACCCGAGCCGCTCGCGGATCGTGTGCCGGTCGGAATAGAGGCAGTCGATGTTCGGGGGCGTGACGTCGTCGAGGTAGCGCAGCCGCTCGAGGTTCGTGTCGAGGAGCGCGATGTTGGCGCCGAATCCGGCGGCCACCTTGGCCGCGTTGGCGCCCACCGTGCCGGCACCGAGCACGAGCACGTTGGCCGGGGCCACGCCCGGCACGCCGCCGAGGAGAATCCCCCGGCCCATCTGCGGCCGCTCGAGATATTTCGCACCCTCTTGGATGCTCATCCGCCCCGCCACCTCGCTCATCGGCACGAGCAGCGGGAGTCGGCCGCGGTCGTCGCGCAAGGTCTCGTAGGCGATGCCGGTGGCGCCCGTCGCGAGAAAGCCTTCCGTCAGGACGCGGTCAGCCGCGAGATGCAGATACGTGAACAGCGTCTGCCCTCGGCGGAGCATCGCGAGCTCCGGCGGCTGCGGCTCCTTCACCTTGACGACGAGTTCGGCCGCCCCGAACACCTCGGCCGCGGAGTCGACGAGCGTCGCCCCGCAGGCGGCGTAGGCGTCGTCGGGCAGCCCCGACCCGGCGCCGGCCGATCGCTGCACGAGCACCCGGTGGCCGGCCCGCACCAACTCCTCGACGCCCACCGGCAGCATCGAGACGCGGTACTCGTCCTTCTTCGTCTCCTTCGGGACGCCGACGATCATCAAGCGGTGGCTTTTTTCGGCGCTTCGATCTTGTAGGTCGCCGGCATGGGCAGCGGATAGTTGCCGTCCTTGTCGGGCACCACCGGCGGAACCGTCTCCCATGTCAGCGTCTCGGGCATCGTTCGGAACCCGGTCTTCATCAGGTCGTCGTAGCCGGTCTGCTTGCCGGTGTAGGTGGCCGTCCGCCCGAGCACCGCCGAGAAGCTGGAGGTGGTGCCGTAGAAGGCGTTGTTGAGCGGCTTGTCGTTGCGGATCGCGTCGTGCAGCTCGTCGTGCTCCACCTGGTAGGGGTTGTCGCTCTTGCCCTCGAACTTCCAGAGCACGTTGCCCTTGTAGTCGGTGATCTCACCGATCTTCACGTATGCCTTCGAACCCTGGAACTCCTCGTTCACGCGGCCGTCACCGCCGGGGAACTGGCGGCACTGGCTGGCGATCCGCACGCCGCCGGGATAGACGAAGTTCACCGCATGGTGGTCGTAGATCTCGCTCGGCTGGCCGGGCACGCGGTTCTGCCGGCCGCCCACGCCGTAGGCGCTCTCCGGCAGCCGGTCGAGCACCCAGTTGGCGATGTCGATATTGTGCACGTGCTGCTCGGCGATGTGGTCGCCGCACAGCCAGTTGAAGTGATACCAGTTGTGCACCTGGAACTGCATTTCGGTCATGTCGGGCTTGCGGCCGCGGTACCAGATGCCGCCGCCGTTCCAGTAGACCTGCCCGCCGATGATCTCGCCCGCAAGGCCCTCGCGGATCTTCTGGATCGTCTCGCGATACTTCCGGTCGTACCGCCGCTGGAGGCCGACCACGACCTTGAGCTTCTTCTCGTCGGCGACCTTCGCGGCCGCCAGGCACACCTCGGCGCCGAACGCATCGACACACACGGGCTTTTCCATGAACACGTGCTTGCCCGCCTTGATCGCCGCGTCGAAGTGAAACGGCCGAAACCCCGGCGGCGTGGCCAGGATCACGAGATCGCAGTGGTCGAGCACCTGCTTGTAGCCGTCGAGCCCCTTGAACTGCCGCTCCTCGGGGCACTCGACCTTGTCCTTCATGTTTTCGACCGCCTTGAGCGCGCCCTTGATACGGTCGTCGAACGCGTCAGCGACCGCCGTGAGTTTCACGTTCGACCCCGGCACGGAGAGCGTCTGCTGGAGTGCGCCCGTCCCGCGCCCGCCCGCTCCGATGAGCCCGATCCGGATCACGTCGCTGGAGGGGGACTGTCCATGCACGGCAGGCATCGCGGCGACCGCACCACTGATCGCTCCGGCGGTCCACAGGGCATCACGACGGGAGAGACGGGCAGGATTCATGGCAAGCTCCATGGTGAAGCGGAAAGAGACGCGTCGAAGTCATCCGAGGCGTAACAGACTACCCTCTCGACGCATACGATGAAAACTGGCCCTATCGTGGGACAGGCGTCCCGCCTGTCCTGCCCCGCTACCTTGCCAGGCCCCGTAACTACCCGCAATCGGAGCCGGCGGTAGGCATGCTCGACTCCGGTCGTGTTGAGAGTACAGGACTCGCGGGTTTTGATCAGGCGCCGATAGTCCTCAACGACTCCCTGCGTCTGCGCGTGCCCACCGACCGACTCCGCCGAAACTTCTTGGCGCCTACGAGTCGAAGAGGCTTCGGGCTCCCCGTGTCCCGGGAGCCGGCGTTACTCACCAGCGAAGCCAGGATGGCGCAGCGCCAGTGAGTCCGAGTGAACGGAGCCCATGGAT
>RFUD01000372.1 GCA_009923125.1 Planctomycetia bacterium | reverse complement strand
GCCACGGATGCCCGTGAGTCACGGCTGCGGATCGCGGCCTATCGGCCGCCGCCGGCCCGCTGGGGCATCGTGGGGATTCTGGCCCTGCTCACGCAGCTCGGCGTCGGCCTGATCCACGCCGACTCCTATCGCGCCCGCCGGATCGCCTTGGGCATGGTGTCGGTCGGGATCGCCTGCTGCTTCGTGATCCTGCTCGCCTACACGAGGCCATACCTCGGCCAGTTCGCGATCCAGCCGACCGACCTGCTCGTGCTGTCGGAGGAGATCCGGCAGGACGACATCTCCCTCAAGGTGGGCGAGATTCGCCGCTGAGGGCGGCGATCAGACCAGCCTCGCCAGCACGAGCACGCCTGCCAGCCCGACGACCGACACGATCGTCTCCATCACCGTCCAGGTTCTGAGCGTGTCGCCGAGTCCGACGTTGAAATACTCCTTGAACATCCAGAACGCCGAGTCGTTGAGGTGAGAGCCGAACAGGCTTCCCGCCCCGATCGCCAGGACCATCAGGTTGGGGTCGGCGCCGCCGCCGGCCACCACGTCGGCGAGGATGCCCGCGGCCGTGAGCCCGGCGACCGTGGCGGACCCCACGCACACACGGATCACGACCGTCACGAGCCAGGCGATGAGGAGCGGGTCGAGGGGCAGTCCGTGGAGCAACACGCCGATCTCGGCATTGACGCCGCTCTTCAGGAGCACCTCCTTGAACGCTCCCGAGCCGCCGATGACGAGGAGCATCGAGGCCACGTCGCCGATGGCGCCCGCGAACGTCTGCATCACGCCCGCCAGCGACCGGCCGCGGGCGAGCCCGAGCGTGACCGTGGCCACGAGCAGGGCCACGATCATCACCACGTCCGGATCGGAGACGAACGCCACTGCGGCAGCCGCCGACGATCCCGCCGGGATCACCCAGTGGACGGCGGTCGTGGCCACGAGCAGCACGGCCGGCAGCAACGCCGTGAGGATGCTGGTCACCACGCCCGGCAGTTCGCTTTCGGGAATCGGCTTCGCCGCCAACCCGGCCAGCGGCCGCGCCGGGATTCCGGCGAGCGTCCTGCCGAACACCGGACCCGCGAGGATCAGCGCCGGGATGGCGACCAGGATGCCGTACAGCAGCGTGAGCCCCATGTCGGCCTTGAAGGCCGCGACGAGGGCCGTCGGTGCCGGGTGCGGCGGCAGCAGCCCGTGCGCCACGCTCATCGACGCCAGTGCCGGGAGTGCCACCACCAGCAGCGGCAGCCGATGCCGCCCGACCACCGCGAAGATGATCGGCACGAGCAGCACGAAACCCACGCCGTAGAACAGCGGGATGCCGACGATGAACCCCGTGAGCGCCATCGCCCAGGCCATCCGTTTTTCACCGCATGCCGCCACGAGCGCATCGGCGATCCGCTGGGCCGCGCCACTCTCGACGACGAGCTTGCCGAGCATCGCCCCCGTCACGATCACCGTGAGCAACGACCCCAGGATGTCGCCCATCCCTTTGCGGATCGCGCCCGGCACGGCCTGCAGCGGGATGCCGAGGGCCGTGGCGGCGGCCGCCGACACGACGATGAACGCTAGAAAAGGGTGCACCTTCAACCCGGCCACCAGCAGCACGAGGGCCAGGATCGAGACGGCGATGACGACGAGCGATAGCATCGATCAGACCGCCATGGGTGATTCGTCAAACGGCCCCGCGCGCGGCACGCGAGGCGCCTAGGCGAGTTCGAACAGGCCTTCGATCTCCACCGCCATGCCGTCGGGGAGCGAGCTTACGCCGACGGCGCTGCGCGTGCCGATGCCGTGCTCCGGCCCCCAGATCTCGGCGAACAGCTCGCTCGCCCCGTTGATCACGAACGGGTGCTTCACGAAGTCTCCGGTGCAGCTGACCATGCCGAGCACCTTGATCACCCGCTTCACCCGGTCGAGACTGCCGAGCGCGCCGAGGAGCGTGGCCAGCATCGTGAGGCCCACCTGACGGGCCGCCGCCTTCCCGGACTCGGCGTCGAGTTCGGCGCCCACCCGGCCACGGATCAGCGTGCCGTCCGACTGGAGTGGCCCATGGCCGGACAGGTAGACCTGCCCCCCCACGACGAGCGCCGGCTTGTAGACCCCGATCGGCTTGGGGGCCGGCGGCAGGGTGAGTCGAAGAGATTCAAAACGCTGCTGCGGAGTCATCGCTGCGGGATCCTCGCGGGGTGATCGGCGTCTGCGGCCCACCGTGGTAGCCTGCGGACCCCCGACCGCACAAGCCGCATCCCGCCGAGCTCCGCAGCGGTGCCCCACGGCACGAGCGCCGATGGTTCCGGCGCCAGGCCGCAGCCCCGCGCAGCCGCCGCGAAAAAACTCAAGCCGTTCGTCGAAATACTCATGGACGCCGATCGCAGGCCCCACCAGAATCTCATAAGGAGGATGCTCATGCCCACGATTCATGGTCCAGACCGCCCCGTTCGCACCGCCATTGTCGGGCTCGGCTTCGGAGCCGAGTTCATCCCCATCCACCAGCGGCACCCGCACGCCCAACTCGTGGCCATCTGCCAGCGGTCGAAGGACAAGCTCGATCAGGTCGGCGAGGCCTACGGCGTCGAACGGCGGTACCAGAGCTATTCCGACGTGCTCAAGGACAGGGACATCGACGCCGTCCACATCAACTCTCCGAT
>RFUD01000371.1 GCA_009923125.1 Planctomycetia bacterium | reverse complement strand
GGAGGCGTTGGCCCCGTCGCTCGCCGACAAACTCAAACGCCGCTTCGACGTCGTCGACCGGTTTCCGGGCGCAGCGCTCGTGGGCCGCTCCTACCTGCCGCCATTCGACACCTTCCGCGGAACCGGCCCCTGCCCCACCGCCCCGCTCGTCGAGCCGGCCGGCGGCAGCGAGCCGGTCGCCTGGCGGGTCGTGGCGGCCGACTTCGTGACCACCGATTCGGGCACGGGCGTGGTCCACGTGGCGCCCGCCTTCGGCGAGGTGGACTACACCGTGCTGGCGGCCGAGCAGTCCCGGTTCGTCGCCGGCTCCGGACCGACGCTCGTCAACTGCGTCGCTCCCGACGGCACGTTCACCGACGCCTTCCCGATGGGCAGCGGCCGCTTCGTCAAGGACTGCGATCGGGACATCGCCCGCGACCTGCGTTCGCGACGGCTGCTCGTGCATCAGGAGCAGTACGTCCACGACTACCCGTTCTGCTGGCGGGCCGACAACGACCCGCTCATCCAGTATCCCCGGCAGAGCTGGTTCATCCGCACGAGCCAGTTCCGCGACGCGATGCTCGCCAACAACGCCCGCATCGACTGGCTCCCCGAGCACGTCAAGGACGGCCGGTTCGGCAACTTCCTCGAGACCAACGTCGATTGGGCCCTGTCCCGCGAGCGCTACTGGGGCACGCCGCTGCCGATCTGGGTGTGCGAGGAGACCGGGAAGATGGAGGCCGTGCCGTCCTACGACACGCTCCTGTCGAAGCCCGGCGTCGCGGGCACCGACGTGTTCGACCGGGCGAAGGCGGCCAATCCGACCCTCTCCGACGACCTCAAGGTCCACAAACCGTACATCGACGCCGTCACCTACGAATCGCCGTTCGCCGCGGGCGCCCGGATGCGCCGCGTACCGGAGGTGATCGACTGCTGGTTCGACTCTGGGGCGATGCCGTTCGCCCAGTGGGGCTGGCCGCACGCAGGAGACGCGGAGTTCAAGGCCCAGTTTCCGGCCGACTTCATCTCCGAGGCCATCGACCAGACACGCGGCTGGTTCTACAGCCAGCTCGCGATCAGCACGCTCCTGTTCGGAGAACGCGCGCCGGACGCCCGCCCCTATCCCCACCCGTTCAAGACCTGCATCGTCCTCGGCCACATGCTCGGTGAGGACGGGCAGAAGATGAGCAAGAGCAAGCGCAACTACAAGGAGCCGGCGGTCATCTTCGACACGTACGGCGCCGACGCGCTGCGCTGGTTCTTCCTCGCGGGCCAGCCGCCATGGAACAGCATCCGCTACAGCGAACGGGCGATCCGCGAGAGCGTGCCCGAGTTTCTGCTGCGGCTGTGGAACGTGTATGCGTTCTTCACGATCTACGCCCGGATCGACGGCTTCGATCCGGCGGCCCTGCTGGCCACGCCCGGCGCGCTCGACCATGCCGACCTCGCCCGGGCCCGCGGCTGGCGGCCCGCCGCCGGACGAAGCGAACTCGACCGCTGGATGCTCTCGGAACTCCACGCCACGGCCGCCCTGATGGTGGAGCGGCTGGATGCGTTCGATCACTTCTCAGCGGCCCAGCGGCTGTCGGCCCTCGTGGACGCGGTGAGCAACTGGTTCGTGCGCCGCAGCCGAGACCGCTTCTGGGCGTCGGGCCGGGCCGACGGCGGCCCCGACACGAACGGCGAAAAACTCGACGCCTACTGGACGCTCTACGAGACGCTGGTGACGGTGGCGAAGCTCGCCGCGCCGTTCGTGCCGTTCGTCACCGAGGCGATCTGGCAGAACCTCGCGGTGGGGTCGTTCGGCGACCACGTGCCGGAGAGCGTGCATCTCACCGATTATCCCACCGGACACGAACAGCTCGTCGATCACGACCTGGTGCGCCGGATGGCGCTGGTCCGCGACGTCTCGTCGCTCGGCCGCGCCGCCCGGGCCGCCGAGAAGCTCAAGGTCCGCCAGCCGCTCGCGAAGGTGGAGGTGATCCTCGCAGACGCCGCACCGGCCGACGCCGACTGGCTGGCGGCCCACGCCGACCTCGTGTGCGATGAGCTCAACGTCAAGCAGTTCGAGATCTGTGGCGAGCCCGACCGCTACATCACGCGGAGCGTGCTGCCGGACCTCAAGAAGCTCGGCCCCAAGCTCGGCAGGGATCTGCCCAAGGCCCGCGACGCCCTGGCGAAGACCGACGCGGCCGCCCTGCTCGCCGCGCTCACGCGCGACGGCAACGCATCCCTCCCCCTGGCCGGCGGCGGCACGGCCGTGATCGAGCGCGACGACGTCCTCGTCCGCACGACGGCGAAGGAGGGCTGGGCGGCGGCCGAGAGCCCGCTCGCCGTGGTGGTGATCTCGAAGGAGCTCACCCCCGCACTCGTCGCCGAGGGTCTCGTCCGCGAGGTGGTCCACGCGGTGCAGTCGCAGCGGAAGACGCTCGATCTGGACTTCACCGCCCGGATCGAGCTCGGATTCGAGACGCCGTCGGCCGAACTGCGGTCGGCGCTCGAGCGGCACCTCGCCTACGTCATGGGCGAGACGCTCGCCGACACGGCCACGTTCTCCACGCTCCCCGACGCCGACCGCGATTCGCTCGACGTCGATGGTCACCCCCTGACGCTCCACCTGCGCCGCGCCTAGCGGCAGGCCTC
>RFUD01000038.1 GCA_009923125.1 Planctomycetia bacterium | reverse complement strand
ACGCCAGGGCCGGAGGCCCGGGTATGAACCAGCGACCGGAGGTCGCCAAGGAAACCTGAGCCGGATGCTCACGGTTTCCGTGAAGCCAGGATGGGCTCCAATTCCTCGACGAAGTCGCGCACGTCCTGAAACTCCCGGTACACGCTGGCGAACCGCACGAAGGCCACCTGGTCGAGTCCGCGGAGCAGTTCCATCAAGCGTTCGCCCAACACCCGGCTGGGAACCTCGGTCTCGTACGCGCCGTAGAGTTCCCCCTCCAGCGCCGTGACCACGCCCTCGATGTCGTCTTCCGTGACGGGCCGCTTCCAGCAGGCCTTGGCCAGCCCGCGCTTGATCTTGTCGCGATCGAACGGCTCGCGATCCCCCCCCTTCTTGACGACCGAGAGCAGCTGCCGCTCCACGCGTTCGTAGGTGGTGAACCGCCGGCGGCAGGCGACGCACTCCCGCCGCCGTCGGATCGACGAGCCGTCGTCGCCGGCACGCGAGTCGATCACCCGGTCATTGTCGGCACGACAGAACGGGCAGCGCATGGAGAACTCACTCGGGGGACTCGCATCCTACGGCCCGCCGGTCGGAACCGGCAAGTTTGCCGGGAACTCACTCCGCCGGTCGCCCGTCGCGCGGGAGCTTCCAGTCGCGGCGCTGCCGGGAACTCGGGATGTCCATCGCCTTGCGATACTTGGTCACGGTGCGCCGCGCCACCGTGATGCCACGTTTCCCGAGTTCCTCGACCAGCGCGTCGTCGCTGTAGGGGTTGTCCTTGGGCTCCTGGTCGATGATCTCCTGGAGCTTCGCCCGCACGGTGTCCCAGGCCACCTCGTCGCCGTCGGCGCTGACGGTGCCCCCCACGAAGAACCGCCGCAGCGGAAACAGGCCCCGGGGCGTCTGCAGCCATTTGTCGTCCACCGCCCGGCTGACGGTCGTGACGTGCATCCCGATCCGGTCGGCGATCTGCTGCATCTTGAGCGGCTCGATGGCCTCCGGCCCGTCGGTGAGGCAGCGCGTCTGATGGTCCACGATCGCCTGGGCGGTCTTGAGGAGCGTGCTGCGACGCTGCTCGATCGACTCGATCAGCCACTGGGCGGAGTTGATCTTGCGCTTGATGTACTCGCGGGTCGCCGGGTCCGTTTCGGGCGACAGCAGCATGCCCCTGTAGACGGGGCTGATACGCAGGTTCGGCAGGTCCACCTCCTCGAGCCGCACCCTCCACGTGCCGTCGGGCTGCTGCTCCACGTGGACGTCGGGCTTCACGGCGGGCACGAACGGCACCGAAAACACGGCGCCCGGCTTCGGCTGGAGCGCGTGCAACTGGTCGCGCAGCCGCTCGATCTCCGCGATCGAAAAGCCGGTCTTGCGCTCGATCAGCGGCAGTCGGTTGCCGGCGAGATCCTCGAGATGGTCGCTCACCAACCGGCGCAACTGGCGCGCGTGCGGCGTGTCGGGGCGGATCTGGAGGAGCAGGCACTCCCGCAGGTCGCGCGCCCCGACGCCGAGCGGGTCCATGCCCTGGACGACGGTCAGCGCCTTTTCCAGCTGCGCGAGCTGCGTCGGCCGGTCGTCGGCCCCCTCGGGATCGACGAGGTCGTCGAGCGGCATCGGCAGATAGCCGTTGGCGTCGAGGTTGTAGATGATCCGGTCGGCGGCCGCCCGCTCCGGCGCGGACAGCTCGTAGTTGGAGAGCTGGTCATGCAGATGGTTGAACAGCGTCTCGGGCCGCTCCTCCATGTTCGCCATCGCGTCGAGGTAGCGATCCGAGGCCTCGTCGATCCGCCCCGCCGACGGACGGCTGCGGTCGTCGTCCGAGTCGGGGTACTCGCTGGCCCAGTCGTACGAGCGTTCGAAATCGGCCTGATTGGCGTGATCCTGATCGACGACCAGCGGCTTCTCGTCGAGCGTCCGCTCGGCCACCGCCGGCGTCTCGGCCTGCGCCGCGCCCGGCTCACCCGCCGCGGGCTCGCCGCCGGCCTCCTCGACCTCGAGCGTCTCGTTGTTCTGGATCTCCTGCTCGATCCGCTCCTCGAGCGCGATCAGCGGCAACTGCAGGATCTCCATCGACTGGATCATGCGCGGCGCAAGCACCTGCTTCTGCGCCATCCGCATTTCCTGGCCGAACGACATCCGCATCGCAGCAAACTCCGTGCCGGGGCGACCGTCGCCACGACGGTGCGGCCCCCAACGGTTTCAAGAATACCTCGCAGCCGCGATTTTGGGGCGGTCAGGGCATGGGCTGACGGCCGGCCAGCGCGTCGGCCAGCATTTCGTGGTTGGCCTGCTCCAGCGAGGCGCCGACGGTCAGGCCACGGGCGAGGCGGGTGATCCTCACCGGGAGCCCCACCAGGCGGCCGGAGATCTCGAGCGCGGTCGCGTCCCCCTCCACGTTCGGCGTCGTCGCCATGATGATCTCGCTCACACCTCCCTGACGCACCCGTTCGACGAGGCGGTCGATGGTGAGTTGCCCGGCCCCCACGCCGTCGAGCGGCGAGATCCTGCCCAACAGCACGTGATACAGCCCGCGGTAGGATCCGGCCTGCTCGAGGGCCAGCAGATCCCGCACCTGCTCCACCACGCACAGTTGGCCACGGTCGCGACGCCGGTCGAGGCAGATGTCGCATTCCTCGCGCTCGGCGAGGTTGAAGCAGGTCTTGCAGGGATGCAACTTCTCCTTGACGGCACGGATCGCCTCCGCGAACGCGATCGCCTCCTGGTTCGACATCCGGAGCACGTGGTAGGTGAGCCGCTCCGCCGACTTGCGCCCGATCCCGGGAAGCTCGGCGAAGTAGTCCACGAGCCGCGCGATCGCACCCCGCGTTTCAGCCATCGTCGTCGTCTCCGGAGGACTCCACCGCCGCGTTGTCGGCCACCCTCGCGACGGGATCGGCCGGCGATCCCTGGCCCCGGGCCGTCGCCTCCGACGCCCGGGCGGGCTCGACCTTGCGCACGGCGGCGTCGAACAGCGTCCGGGCGTGCGTGACCAGCGGATGATCCATCACGTCCCGCAGGAGTGCCGCCTGCGAGGCCACGGGACGCGGCCGCTCCACCGCCGTGGCCTCCCCGGCGGAGGCCGGAGGCGATGCCTCGACGGCCAGCGCATGCCGCACGTCGCGGCCGAGGGCGTCGCGGAGCTTCGCCATGATCGCCGCCGCCACCTCGGGCCGCCGCAGGAACGCCACGGCGGTCGTGGCGTCGGCCGGCAGCGCGACCTCGAGCAGGCCATCTCTCCAACGGGCCGACGTCGCCGTCGCCGCGAAATCGGCCGCCAATCCGCCCACCTTTTCGCATGCGTCGAGCCAGGCCGCGTGGGCATCGGCCGGCAGCGGCGGGGGCTCCGCCGTCTCGGCCGGCGGAGCGGCCGCCGGTCCGGGTGGCACCGCGTCAGCGACGGGGGCCGCCGCCGGGGTCAGGTCGGTCGTTTTTTTTTCGCGCTCCACGCGCTCCACGCGCTGCGCCGGCTGTGGACGGGCCGCCGCGGCCGGCCCCGCGGTGCCGGGTGTGCCGGGGTCCGTGGCGATCCGGCGGGCGACGTCGGCCAGATCATCGAGATCGTCGAGTTTCGCCAGCCTCACGATCGCCATCTCGGCGAGGACCGCGGCGTGACCGCTCGTCCGCATCCGCGCGAGGGCCTGATCGACGATCTGCAGCATCGCGAGCACGGTCTCGGTGCCCGTCGCCCTGCCGACGGCGGCCAGATCGATCCCGATCGCGTCACCGATCGCCGGCCCGCCGCGCGAGCCCGACTCGCATCCGACGCTCGCCAAGAGCGCGTCGCGCAGCGCGGCGATCAACTGCTCGAGAATGCCTCCCGGATCGGCACCGCCGGAGAGCGTGCCGTCGAACGCGTCGAGGGCAGCCCGCGGATCCCGCGCGGCGATCGCCTGCACCAACCGGCCGATGTGTTCCTCGCGACCCGTGCCGATCACGGCATGGACGGCATCGACGTCGATCGCACCCGTCGCCGACCCGAGCAGCTGCTCAAGCAGCGACTGGCTGTCGCGCATGCTGCCTGCGGCCCGGCGGGCGATGAGCGAGAGCGCCTCGGGCGAGGCCTGGCCACCTTCGGCCTCGACGATCTGCTGGAGCCGCCGCGCGATCGCCGGGGCATCGACCGTGACGAAGTCGAACCGCTGGCACCGCGACAGGATCGTGATCGGCAGCTTTTCGGGCTCGGTCGTGCAGAGCACGAATTTCACATGCGACGGCGGCTCCTCGAGCGTCTTCAGGAGCGCGTTGAACGCCTCCCGCGTGAGCATGTGGACTTCGTCGATGATGTACACCTTGTAGCGGCCCCGGGCCGGTCGCACGGCGACGTTCTGCCGCAGCTGGCGGATCTCGTCGATGCCGCGGTTGCTGGCGGCGTCGATCTCGACGACGTCCACGTCCTGCCCTGCGGCGATCGCCAGGCACGAGTCACAGGCGTTGCACGGCTCGGCCGCGGGCCCCTGCTCGCATTCGAGCGCCTTGGCGTAGATGCGGGCGGCGCTCGTCTTGCCCACGCCGCGGGCTCCCGTGAACAGGTAGGCGTGGCCGATGCGGCCGCTCTCGATCGCGCCGGAGAGGCCGCGGGCCACATGCTCCTGGCCGACGAGTTCGTCGAACCGCTGGGGGCGGTAGCGGCGGGCGACGACCTGGTAGGGGGCCGATGCGGCCATGGGCGGCTCCGAAGAGACACAAGCCGGACGCCGATGAGAGGCCCACCGCACAAAGGGGCGACTGCTTATGGCTGCTGCGGTTAGGCCCTGACCAAGTTCACAGGCCCCCATCGCAGGGGCCTCTCATCGGCACCCGCACTCGCGTCAGATGTTTTGTACGCCCCGCGCCGCGCACGGTCAAAGGCTGCTACATTTCGCGGCCATGGCGTCTCCCGTGACTCCCATGACCCCCATGATGCAGCAGTTCGAGGCGGCGAAGGCCCGGTGCCCGGGGGCGCTCGTGCTCTTCCGGATGGGCGACTTCTACGAGCTCTTCGGCGACGACGCCCGGGAGGCGGCGACCCTCCTCGATCTCACGCTCACCAGCCGCGACAAGGGTCCCGACGCTTTGCCGATGGCGGGCTTCCCCCATCATCAGCTCGACAACCAGCTCGTGAAGCTCGTGGCGGCCAGCCGCCGAGTCGCGATCTGCGAACAGATCGACGATCCCAAGACGACGAAGGGCCTGCTGCGCCGCGAGGTCACGCGGATCGTCACGCCGGGGATCGCCGCCGACGAATCGCTCCTCGACCCGGGGCGGGTGAACTATCTCGTGGCCCTGCTGCCCCGGGCCGACGCGGAGGGCGTGCAGGTGGGCCTGGCCTGGATCGACGTCGCCGCCGGACGGTTCGAATGCACCGTGGTCCCGCGCGACGACGTCGCCGACCACCTGCTCCGGCTCGATCCCGCCGAGGTGCTCTGTGCGGAGAAGGATCGCGACGTCGTCACCGAGCTGGTTTCATCTGCAGGCAACTTGCGCGCGGTGACCGCGCGGCCCGACTGGTGGTTCGCCGACGCCGAGGCCCAGGCTGCGGTGGCAAAGGCCGTCGGCGGCCGCCGGCTCGAAGGGCTCGGCTTCGATCTGCCGGCCGATCTGCCCGGGGTCGCGGCGGCCGGAGCGATCGTCGCCTATCTCGAGGAGAACGAGCCCTCGGCGATTGCCCGCATCGAGACGCTCGCCGCGTGGCGGCCGGGCCACCGCATGGAGATCGACGAGGTCTCGCGGCGCAGCCTCGAGCTCATCCGCGGCAGCGCTTCGGGCCGGCGCGAAGGCTCGCTCGCCGGCGTGCTCGACCGCACCAAGACGCCGATGGGCGGCCGGCTGCTCGGGGCGTGGCTCGCGGAGCCGCTCGTGGCGCCGGCGGCGATCGCCGAGCGGCTCGACGCCGTGGCCGCGCTCGTGGCCGACGCCTCGCGGGCCGTGCGGCTCGTCGACAAGCTCACCGGCGTCGGTGATCTCGAGCGGCTCACCGGCCGCGTGATCTCGGGCCGGGCGGGCCCCCGCGATCTCGAGCGAATCGGCCGCGCGCTCGTCGTGTTGCCCGACCTGATCGCCACGCTCGCCGGCGCGCCGGGCCTCCTCGGCGACATCGCCGCCCGGCTCGACCCCTGCACCGACCTCGCCACTCGCATCAATGCCACGCTCCGCGAGGGCTGCCCGATGTTCGCCCGCGACGGCGGGTTCATCCGCCCGGGCTTCGACGACCGCTACGACCGGCTCGTGGAGCTCGCCTCGGGCGGCAAGGCCTGGATCGCGGAATACCAGGCCCGCGAGATCGAACGCACCGGCATCCCCTCGCTCAAGGTGGGCTTCAATCGCGTGTTCGGGTTTTTCCTGGAGGTGAGCCGCACGCATGCGGCGAAGGTGCCGCCCGACTACGTGCGCAAGCAGACGGTGAAGAACGCCGAGCGCTACACCACGCCCGACCTCGACGAGCGGCAGCGCGAGGTGCTCGGCGCCGAAGACGAGGCCACGCGCCGCGAGATCGAGCTGCTCGAGGAGCTGCGGGCCTTCGTGGCGGAGCATCGGGCGCGGCTCGACCGCACCACGGAGACTCTGGCCACGCTCGACGTCCTCGCCTCGTTCGCCGACGTGGCCCGGTCGCGGGGGTGGGTGCGGCCCGAGATCTCGACCGGCGGTGAGCTCACGATCGACGAGGGTCGCCACCCGATCCTCGAGAGCCTGCTCCCGGCCGGCACGCTCGTGGCCAACGACCTCGCGCTCGCGGCGGGCGGCGCCGGCGCGCCTGCCATCCTCCTCGTCACCGGGCCCAACATGGGCGGCAAGAGCACGTTCATTCGGCAGGCCGCGCTCTTTGCCGTGCTCGCCCAGGCGGGCAGCTTCGTGCCGGCGAAGCGGGCCCGGATCGGCATCGTCGACCGGCTCTTCGCCCGGATCGGTGCCGGCGACGACATCGCGAGAGGCGCGAGCACGTTCCTCGTGGAGATGGCCCAGACCGCGCGGATCCTCAATCGGGCCAGTGCCCGCAGCCTCGTGATCCTCGACGAGGTCGGCCGCGGCACGAGCACCTACGACGGCCTGGCGATCGCGCAGGCCGTCGTCGAGCATCTCCAGGCGCAGGTCGGCTGCCGCACGCTGTTCGCCACGCACTATCTCCAGCTCGCGGCGCTCGACAAACTGCCGGGCGTTGCCAACGTGCAGGTGCTCGTGCAGCAGCACCACGACCAGCTCGTGTTTCTCCATCGCGTGGCCCCGGGCGCCGCCGACAAAAGCTGGGGCGTGCACGTGGCCCGCCTGGCCGGCGTGCCCACCGCCGTCATCGACCGCGCCCGCGACCTGCTGCTCGGCTTCGAGTCGGAAGCCGCCCCGGCGTTAAAGCCCCGCCGCAAGGCCGTGGCCACCGAGCAGCGCTCGCTCTTCGAATAAGGTCCGCCGCACCGTCTTCGCGTGTGCGTCGGAAATTCTCGGCTCCGGTCCAGACACCTCAGCATTCGCTTTGAAAAGTCGATATCTCTTGGTAGACTAAGTCTGATGGCTAAACCATCGTGATTCGAGGCTCATTCGTTCTGAAAAGGGCTGCGAAGATGAGCGTGATCGTCAACGTCCACGAAGCAAAAACCCATTTTTCCCGGCTGCTGGAGCAGGCCCATGCCGGCCAGGAAATCATTCTCGCCAAGGCCGGAAAACCGTACGCGCGAATGGTTCCTCTCGCTCCAGGGCGGGGGCACCGTCAGCCGGGCCGCCTGAGGGGGCAACTGTCGCCGGAATTCTTCGCACCGCTTCCCGACGACGAGTTGGCCGGGTGGGAGGGTGGTGCATGAGGCTCCTGCTCGACACGCATGCTTTCCTCTGGTGGGTGACGGACGATCCGGCACTGTCCGGTCCGGCGCGGGAGGCGATAGCCGACGAGTCGAATGTCGTGTTCGTGAGTGCGGCCACCGCCTGGGAAATCGCCACGAAGCATCGTCTCGGCAAGCTCGGCGGGGCGGCGGGTGTCTTCGAACGGTTTGCCGAGTTCGTCGCAGCCGACGGCTTCTCGCTCATGGCGGTCGAGACCTATCACGCGCTCAAGGCCGGCAGCTACGCCGTCCCGCATCGTGATCCGTTCGATCGGATGCTGGCCGCTCAAAGCGAGCTGGAAGGCGTCAAGCTCGTGACCCGAGATCCGGCGTTCGAGCAGTTCGGTACGCTCGTCCATTGGTGATGCAAAGCAGGAACTGCGGCGACGAGGGCGGGCTCATGCCGAGTGGCCGAAGCGGGCGAATGCCTCGATGCCGATCACGTCGACGCCTGAAGCGAGGGAGGCTTTCGCTGTCCCAGGGCAAATGACGAGGAGTGAGTCGAGCCGCAGGTCCTCCATCGCCACCCGCATCGAGCGGGTGAACCGGGGCCGTTCCGCATATTTGAACTCGTAGCCGAGCCGGCGACCTTCGTGAAACACAAGCAGGTCGAGCTCAGCGCCTCCCTGCGTGGCCCAGAAGTAGGCCTGCGTCGGCCGCGTCTGCCGCAGCACCTGCTCGAGCACGAAGCCTTCCCATGAACTGCCGACCTTGGGATGAGAGTGGAGTTGGGTTTCGGTCTCGAGGGCCATCAAATGATGAAGCAGACCTGAATCACGCAGGTAGATCTTGGGTGACTTCACCTGCCGTTTGCCGATGTTTTCGAACCATGGCTGGAGCTGCCGCACCATGAAGGTCTGGCTGAGTTCGTCGAGGTAGGTGCGGACAGTCTTGTCGGAAAGGCCCATCGCGCGGCCCAGTTCCGCCGCGTTCCAGAGTTGACCGTGCGCATGGGCGAGCATCGTCCAAAAGCGGCGCATGGCCGCGGCCCCCACCCGGATGCCGAATTGTGGCAGGTCGCGCTCGAGAAAGGTGCGCACGAATCCTTCCCGCCAGGCGACGCTCGCGGCGTCCGACTCGGCGAGATACGACCTGGGGAAGCCACCGCGAACCCATAATCGCTCGAGGGTGCCGGGGCCGGTTTCGGTCAGATCGAAACCATGGAGATCGACATACTCGATCCGGCCGGCCAGCGACTCCGCGGAGTGCTTCATCAGTTCGGGGGCCGCGCTCCCGAGGATGAGGAATCGTGCCGAAGCATCGGAGCGATCGGCCAGCACTCGCAGCACCGGGAAGAGATCCGGCCGCGTCTGAATCTCGTCGAGCACCACGAGGCCCGTGAGGCGGCCGAGAGCGAGCTCCGGGTTTTGCAGTCGCAGCTGGTCCCGCGGGGATTCCAGGTCGAAGTAGTGGCTGGGAACGGCCTCGGCGATGGCGCGGGCGAGCGTTGATTTACCGGACTGACGCGGCCCCATCAGCCCGCAGATCGGCGTTCGGCCGAGGGCCGTTTCGACGGCTTTTCGATAAAAATCACGCGAAATCATCCTTGCATTGTCGGAACGCCGCTCCGAAAATGCAAGCAGCGGATTCTAGCCAGGTCGGCGCCGAGAACGAACGGTCACCCAACACCGTCACCCGCACTGGTTCATCTTGTCGCGGGGGGTGCCGGCGGCGACGAGGGCGGGCTTGGGCCTGCCAAACTGCACGAAGGCCACGTCAGGGGCCACCGTCACAGCGATGCTCTTGTAAGCCGGCGTCCGCGAGAGCGGGTCGGCGGCCTTCGGCACGAGCACGTTGCTCTCGGGATAGTACATCGCCACGCAGCCCGGCCGGATCTGGTCGAACGCCGCCACGATCTGGCCGCGCATCTCCCCCGCACTGCTCGTGATCCGGCATGTGCCACCGGCCGTGAGCCCAAATCGTGCAATGTCATCAGGATGCATGAGCACGATGTCGCGTCGCGTCTGGTTGCGGTAGAGATCCTCTTCCTCGTACACCACGGTGTTGAACTGCCCCTCGCTGCGGATCGTCATCAGCTGGAGACCCTCCGGCGGCTCGGGCAAGTCGTGCACGAAGAGGTGCGCCAGCCCGTCGGACGTGGGGAACGCCGGCGTGTCGAGCGCCCGGCCGGGGATCGAAAACTCCTTCTTCGTCGTGTCGATCTCCGTGATCGCCTCCATGCCGGGCACGATCGCCCCGATCGCCTTGCGAATCGTGCTTGTGTGGGCCATCTCGCGCCAGTTCACCGGGCCGCCATCGCCGAGCACGCGGCGGGCGATGTCGGCGATGATCTCCACCTCGGCCCGCGGGCCCACATGCCTCGGCTGCCCGCCATCGGAAAGCCGGATGTAGCTGAACATGCTCTCCTGCGTGGAGGGCTCCGGCTCCTCGTCGCGGGCGAGCACCGGCAGGATGACCGTCTCCTCGGAGCCCGTGCCCCAGGCGTGGCCGGTGTTGAGCGACGTGTTCATGTAGACCACGGTGTCGATCTTCTCCATCGCCCGCTTCGCATACGTGGCGTCAGGGCTCGCGCCGTAGAGATTGCCACCGAGGCAGAAGGCGAACCGCATCGTGCCCGCGTCGGCCGCGTCTAGGCATTCCAGCGTGTCGTAGCCCTTCGCCGTGGGTAGCTTGACGTCGTAATGGCTCTCGAGCCGCTCGAAGATCGCCTTCTTGAGCGTTGGCGTGACACCCACGGTGCCCATGCCCTGGATGTTCGAATGGCCGCGGATCGGCTGCAGTCCGGCACCCGGCCGCCCCACCATCCGCCGCATGAGGGCGAGCCGTCCAGGCGAACACGGCCCGCTTGCTCTCGGCATACTGCGCGGCCATGTCGAAAATCTCGCGCTGCGACACGCCCGACTTCCGCACGATCTCGTCCCATGAGAGGGCGTCGAGGCGCGTGGCGAGCGCGGGCCAGTCAACGCAGTGCCGATGCAGAAAATCTTCGTCGATCACCGGCTCTCCCGCGGCATTCAGCGGGCTGGCGGCGTGCAACTCTCGCAGCCGCTTCATGATCCCGTAGACCATCGCGAGATCGCCGCCCACGTAGGGCTGCACGTAGGTGCTCGCGATCTCGGCGCCAAAGAGCAATGCCCAGGCGTCGCTCGGCACCGAGAAGTTCACCATCCCCGTCTCGACGATCGGGTTGACCACGATCACCTTCCCGCCGCTGCGGCGGACCATCATCAAGGTCCGCATCATGCGGGGATGGTTGCTCGCCGGGTTGCCGCCGATCAAAAACACACAGTCGGCGTGCTCCATGTCGTCGAGCTTGACGGTGCCAGCCCCGGTGCCGATCACGCTCGCGAGGCCCACGCCGCTGGCCTGGTGGCAGTAGTAGGAGCAGTTGTTG
>RFUD01000370.1 GCA_009923125.1 Planctomycetia bacterium | reverse complement strand
CCGGCGAAGTCGCTGCCGCCGGTCGAGCCGCTGGGGCCCCGCGAACGGGAAGTGCTGGAGCTTCTGGCGACAGGAGCGATGTACAAGCAGGTGGCGGCCAAGCTCGACATTAGCATCAATACCGTGCTCACCTACATCCGCCGAATCTACAAGAAGCTGCACGTGAACTCGCGACACGCCGCCGTCGAGCGTTACAAGCGGATGCGGTAGAGCGTGTTGCCTATGATCCGAAGCAGCCGTTCTCGAAGGCGATGACGGCTCTGCGGGCCTTGTGGACTTCATTGAATCGATCGAAAAGCGACTCGTAGGCAGTCTGGCCGATTGTCAAAGCTCGCCGGCGGCGGCAACAATCGCAGACCCTCGAAACGGTTCGGGTTGAAACACGACAACTTCGCGACGGAGCTACAAGCACATGGCAGGCAAGAAAATCATCATGCGAACGGGCGAGGCGCTCGCGGAGGCCGACGAGGCGTGGAGCGCGGCGGAGCCGGAGGTGGTGATCGGCGAACTCGACGGGCCCGTGGGCTACGCGATCGCGAACCTCATCGGCGACCAGGTGAAGGGCCACACCCGCGTGTGGGCCATCCTCAATAGTGACGTGCAGGTGCGGCCGGCCACGCTCATGGTGAGCAAATACACGGCCCCCAACGCCCGCTACACGAACATTCTCATGGGCACCGTGCAGGCGGCGATCGCCAACGCCGTGCTCGACAGCGTGCGCGAGGGGCACATCCCGAAGAACAAGGTCAACGACATCGGGATCATCGTGGCTGTGTGGCTCGATCCCTCGGCGGCCGACTCGAAGACGAAGATCGACCACGAGGTGCTCTTCAAGACCCACCGCGAGGCCACGTTCAACGCGATCCGCAAGGCGATGACGAACGAGCCCTCGATCGACTGGCTCCTCAAGAACCAGAAGAAGGTCGGGCACTACTTCCACGAGCTCGCCGTGAAGGGGGAGTTGTAAGGCGGGTAGACGGCTCACGATCGTCCCCGGTCGTCTGCCCAGCGTCACTTGACGGATGCATATGATTTAGCAAAAATTGATGCATGCGAACGACTCTGAACATCGATGACAAGGCGATTTCCACGGCTTCGCGTCTCACGGGTGTGCGCAAGAAAACCGAGCTCGTCCGGATGGGGCTCGAGGCGCTGATCGCCCGCGAGGCCGCCAAAAAGCTTGCCGGCCTCGGTGGCTCCGACCGCAGGGCCCGCGCGGCTCCGCGGCGCAGGCCGGGCTGAGGAAAGCCCCAATGATCCTCGTCGATACATCGATCTGGATCGAGCACCTGCGGCGTGGTGACCGCCATCTGGCCGCCCGGCTGGAAGCAGGCGAGGTGGTGTGCCACCCGTTCGTGATCGGTGAACTCGCCTGCGGATCGCTTTCCGCGCGGCACGAGATCCTCGACCTCCTCGCCGCTTTGCCGAGGACCGGTCAGGCCACGCACGAAGAAATCCTCGCCTTCATCGACGAGCGGGTTCTTCACGGCGGCGGTATCGGGTTGATCGATGCTCATCTGCTGTATGCGGCTGTTGCCGAAGACCACGTGGTGTGGACACGGGATGCCCGCCTGCGACGGATCGCCGCTCGTCTGGGCGTCGAGTGCGGTTGACCGACCACGAGCCCATCGGCCGCCATTCCAGTCCCGCGGCTGCGGAATCGCTTCACCCGGACGTCCCGCAGGGCACGCAGACTTCCGCCGGCAATGCTTGTAAGATGAGTTATTCGGCTGATGGCCGACGCCCGCCGGCGCTGTCAGAGGTTCAATCACCATGCTCAGTCAGGAAACGCTCGAACAGTATCGCCGCATGACGTGCATCGAGCGGCTGAAACTCTCTCTCAGGATGACGGAGGAGAATATCCCCGCGTTTTTCGTCGGTTCGCCTGAGGTCATCGAGCGGCGATTCGAATTGCTCAAACGCGAGAACGATGCCCGCAATCACAATATGCGGACCGCGATCGCCCGCACGCGGAAGCAGTCGTGAGCGATCTGATCCAGACCCTGCACGATTTCGCGACACTGTTCGAGCGGCTGCGGGTGCCGTACGCGATCATGGGAGGGTGGGCAGTCCGCATGTATGGGCTGCCCCGTCCCACCTATGACGTGGATTTTACGATCGCCATCGAGAGGACGCGACTGCCGGAACTGTATGACACGGCTATGGAGATGGGCTTCACCGTTCCGGAGCAATTAGCGGCGCCGGGCGCATGATCTTGATGGCCAACGCGTCTGGTTCGTGAGCCCGGAGGACCTGATCCTGCTCAAGGTCTTGGCAGCCCGCCCGCGCGACATCGGCGACATCGAGGATGTGTTGCTCGCGCAGGGCGACCTCGACGAGGCATACATGCGGCAGTGGGCCAAGGAACTGGGCGTGGCGGAGAAGCTCGAGGAAGTGCTCTCGCAACGAGCGTAGGGACGTGACGCACCGGCCGCGGCAGGCCGCCGGCCTGTCGGAAAGTACGGGTTTTCTGTCGCGAGATCGCGTAGGCGCTAGCGGCGGGCGGCGCGAAACTTGTGCCGCAGTTTGAGGGGCGTGGTTCCCTCGGCACGTTGCACCGCGCGGGAGAGGGCGTCGGGGCTCGAGAATCCGGAGGCGGCCACGATCTCGGCGATCGAGAGATCGGTGTCGGCAAGCAGCCGGCGCACGCGGTC
>RFUD01000369.1 GCA_009923125.1 Planctomycetia bacterium | reverse complement strand
CGTTTGCGTTCGGCCTTCGACAGGTGCCGCGCATCCTGTTCCTGGTCGAAGTCCGAGCCGTCAGTGTAGACGGTGGCGTCGGTGGATTCGGGGGCCCATCCGTCTCCACCGCTCCGCTCGTCGTCCGCCTCCGGTTCCGTCCCCCGGCCGTCGGGGCGATCGGCCGCCGCAGGCGCATTGGAGACGCCGGCCCTGGGCTTCGACGCGGCCTCGCCCCGCGCCTCGCGGATCACCGAGCGGGCCGCGGCAAGCATCGCGATCGCCACCAGACCGCATCCGGCGGTCCAGGCGGCGGGGGCGATTCCGGGATGCAGGCTCCGCGTCGTGCCCAGCCACATCGCCGCCGCACACGCGCCCCAGGCGGTGAGGCCCGCCGACAGCCACAGGGCCGTCGCCGCCCGCTCATGCAGCGGCAGCACCGCCCAGAGCGAGACGACGGACAGCAGCGTGCCGGCGATCGTCACCCACCAGCCGAGACCGGCCGGCCCGAACGTCAGCCCCGATGCCTCGGATGCCAGCGTGCCGACGAGTCGGCCGAGCGGGACCTGCGTCGCGCACGATGCGGCGACGAGCAGGCACGCCATCCAGCCCCAGGCGCGATGTCGTCCGCGGCGGTCGTCGCGGCGATGCCGACGCATCGAGCCGACCGCGAGCGCCACCGCTGCTCCGCCCAGCAGCAACAGATGCGAGAGCCAGGTGGTCAGCGAGAGTGCCGCGCGGGGATCGACACATGCCCCCAGCACGGCGATGGATCGGGCGAACCTCGGACCGGCCGCCCGCTCCGCCGCCGTGAGGGCGGGCTCGTAGAGGCCGGCTGCGAGCACCGCCGCCAGGCCGAGCACGACCACCGTCGCACAGGCGGTCAGGCCGCCGAGGGACGTCGGCACCAGCATGGCGATCGCAGGCTGGCGCTCCGGGAGCGCGGCCGGGGCATAATCCACGGGTCTGCGGCGTTCCGGGCGGGGCTTCTGCTTGCCGCCCGACGCGCCGCGGGAGCGGCCCATGAAGCCCGAGAAGCCCATCCACGAACGACCACGCTGCCCGCGCTGCGGGCCTGCTGACGAAGACATGCACACCGGGCCCTTCCCTGGGCCCGACCCCGAATCGTTGAAACAGTCATACCCGGCGCGTCGGCATCCTGCCTTCACGCCGGCCCTGTTCGAGATCGACCGCCGGCGTCGTCGGGATTCAGCGGCGGCCGCGGCCTGCGGCCAACGCGTACGCGTGTCATCGTCGGCAAGGTCGCCCGCCGGGCCGGTGGCCCTACAATCGGCACCGGCGGATGACGCGGCGCGCGGTCGCGGAGCCGCGGGTGTCATTTGCCGCCCCGCGCGGCGTGCGATACGCTTGCCGCTCACGTCGCTCGAGGGCGTGTCCTACCACCATCCACAGCCGGCCGAAACCGGACGACACTGGAGACCCATGCCATGGCCTACACGTTGCCCCCGCTTCCCTACGCCTTCGACGCGCTCGAGCCGTTCATCGATGCCCGCACGATGGAGATTCACCACGACAAGCACCACGCGGCCTACGTGACCAACGTCAACAAGGCGCTCGAGGGCAACCCGCTCGGCGACCTGCCGGTGGAGAAGTTGATCGCCGATCTCGAGAAGGTGCCGGAGGGCATCCGCACCGCGGTGCGGAACAACGGCGGCGGCCATGCCAACCACACGATGTTTTGGGAGACGATCGGCAAGGGGAAGGGCGGCGAACCTGCCGGGCACCTGGCCGAGGCGGTGCGCAGCGTGTTCGGCGGCTTCGACAAGTTCAAGGAGCTGTTCACGGACGCCGCGATGAAGCGGTTCGGCAGCGGCTGGGCCTGGCTGTCGCTCGATCCGCAGGGCAAGCTGCTGGTGGAGAGCACCGCCAACCAGGACAGCCCGGTCATGCACGGCAACACGCCGCTGCTCGGCATCGACGTCTGGGAGCATGCGTACTACCTGCTGTACCAGAATCGCCGGGCCGATTACGTGAACGCGTTCTACAACGTCATCGACTGGGATGCGGTCGGCAAGCGATTCGCCGCGGCCAAGAAGTAGCCCGCCCTCCCCGGGTTGCCGGATTTCCCAGGTCGCCCATCCGCCGGCGCGGGCCCCGAGGCCCGCGCCGGCTTTTTTCACGCTTGGCGTTGACGGGGTGGCGGCCGCCCGCCTATTCCCCCGTCGCTGGTGGGATCGCGCGGCGCGCGGTCCCCAGCGTGCCCGGCCCCATACCGTGTCCCTCCCGTGTCTTGGAGACGCTCGCATGTCCACGCCTGGTCGCTCCGCTCCGCGAACCCCCTTGTCCGGCGCGACATGCGCGGCATGGCCGACAGCGACGCTCTGTGGCGTGCTGCTCGTGGTCGGGACGGCGGGCTGCCGCACCGGGGCGTCGTCGATGGCCGCGCCGTCGTGGTGGTCGTTCAGCGGTAAGACGCCGGACGCCGACAAGCTCTCCGCGGCACCCCCGTTTTCCGGAACGTCCGGAACGGTGAAGAAGCCCTCGGAGTCCGCCACCCCCTATCCCACGACGAGCACGCCCGAGTCCTACTCGGTGGCTGATGCCAGGGCCGGCCAGCCGCCGGCCGCGGTCGGCCAGTCGGTGGAAACCCCGAGTTTATCGAGGGATGTCGTTTCAAGCCCCTCGTAACCGCAGGGGTTGATGCGGCGAAAGGGT
>RFUD01000368.1 GCA_009923125.1 Planctomycetia bacterium | reverse complement strand
GGCCGCGCGGATCGACGGCCACGTCGCCCGTACGGAGGCGGAGGCGGCCGCCATGGCCATCGAGACGCTCTCATGCACGCTCCCGCCATCGCGGCTGTCGGCCTCTCCCGAGCGGCGCCACGGCGCCGCCAAGCCGCCGTGGCGGCGATTCTTCGCGCGGTCCGTCCCGGATGATGAGCGGCTCGTGCTCGCCAACGGCCTGGTGCGCGTCGCGGTGCATCCGACGTCGGGCGGAATCCTGTCGCTGCGGGCGCCCGACGGCCGTGGCAACCGGCTGTCGCAGGTCGTCACGGTGCGTTCGACCCGCCCGGCCCCTCCGGTCGGCGCGGCCTGGGAGAGCGTGGAGGAACGGGCCGAGTACACGCGGATGGAGGCGGAGCGGATCGACCGCGAATCGACGGCGTCGATCGTCAGCCGCGGTCGGTTCGTCGCCGCCTCGGGCGCCGTCCTCGGATCGTTCACGCAGCGGCTCGTCCTCGTGGAGGGGCAGCCGCTGGTGCGACTCGAGGTCGAGTGCACCCTCGACCGGCCCCTCGCCGGACCGCTGTTCGAGGCCTATCTCGCCTGCCGCTTCGCCTGGAACGAGAACGACGACGTCGACCTGCGCCGCAGCCTCCACGGAGCGTCGGTCGTGACGGAGCGGACGCGGTTCACGGCACCGCATTTCCTGGAGATCGAACCGGTCGGCGACCGGTCCCGCCACGACCGCGTGCTGATCGCCACCGGCGGCCTGCCGTTTCACGTCCGCTCGACGGCGCACACCGTGGACGCGATCCTCACCGCGGCCGGAGGACGTGTGGTTTCGCGAAGGTTCGTGCTCGGGCTTGGCATCGGCTCGCCGCGGCCGGTAGCGTTGGCACTGCTGCAAGAGCGCACCAGCGTGCCGCCAGCGACGGCGGGAGCGACGACATGATCATCACCCTCGACGGACCCGCCGGGGCCGGCAAGAGTTCGGCCGCCCGGGCGCTCGCCGCGCGGCTCGGCTGGTGCTACATCGACACCGGCGCGATGTATCGCGCCGTGGCCCTCGTCGCGCTCGAGCGAGGCCTGCCGCTCGACGACGACGCCGGGCTCGCCGCCCTCGCGGAGGCGATCCGCATCGCGTTCGCCGACGGGCGGGTGCTCGTCGACGGTCGTGACGTGTCGGCCGAGATCCGCACCGAGCGGATCACGCAGGCCACGCGCCCGGTGGCCGACGCGCCGGCGGTGCGGGACGCGATGAAGCGGCTCCAGCGGCGGATGGCCGACGGCCTCGACGTGGTCACCGAGGGCCGCGACCAGGGGTCGGTGGTGTTTCCGCATGCCGACGTGAAGGTGTTTCTCACCGCGTCGGCCGAGGAGCGTGCCCGTCGGCGGCATCGCGAGGAGGAGTCGCGGGGATGCGACACGACGCTCGCCGCCGTGCTGGCCTCGCAGGCACGGCGCGACGAGGGGGATCGGAGCCGGCCCGTGGGGCGGCTGGAGCCGGCCGCCGACGCGATCGTGATCGAGACCGATTCGCTGTCCCGCGAGGAGGTCGTCGAACGGCTCGCGGCGCTGGTCGAAGCCCGGCGTGGCGCCGGCCGCCGATGAGTGGCGCTCCCGAACAAGCCCCGGCGGGCGGCCCTGGCGGCGGCCACACCCGATTCGGCCGCTGGTTGTACAGCGTGCTGTGGGTGCTCTGTCGCACGCTCGGCGTCGCGGTGTTCGGAGTGCGCACGCGGTTCGCCGAGCCGCTGCCCGCCCGCGGCGGGCTGATCGTGCTGTCGAGCCACCAGAGCCACCTCGACCCGCTCCTCCTCGGGCTGGCGTGCGATCGGCGGCTGTCGAGCCTGGCCCGGAGTTCGCTCTACAGGTTCAAGCCCTTCGGCGCGGTCATCACGGCGCTCGATGCGGTGCCGATCGATCGCGAGGCATCGGCCGTGACGGCGATGAAGGCGGTGATCCGGCGGCTGGAGGGAGGCGCGGCGGTGATCATCTTCCCGGAGGGCACCCGCACTCCCGACGGCCGGCTCGGCGAGATCAAGAGCGGCTTCGCATTGATCGCCAAGCGGGCACGCGTGCCGATCGTGCCGGTGGCGATCGTGGGGGCGTGGGAGTGCTGGCCGAAGACCCGCCGGTTTCCCCGGCCGGGTCGGATTCGTGTCGAGTTCGGGCCGATCCTCCGCCCCGAGGAGATCGCCGCGCTCGACGAGCGGGCCATCGTGGAGGCATGCGCGACGCGACTCGCGACGCTCGACAGCGCGGCGCGAGCGGCCCGCGGCTGACAAGGGGCGCGGCAGGCGGAGCCGGACCTACGGCTGTTGGGCCCGCGCCCGCTTGAACGGATCGACGCGGCCGCCGCCGGGGCCCGGGGGCGGCGCGTTCTGTGGCTGACCAAACGGCAGGATCTTCGGCCACGCGAGATTGGCCCCCGGCCATGGCGGCCCGTTGGGCGGGGGGCGGCCGGCATCATCCTGTCCCCCGGGGGGCGGCGGAGCCGCAGACCATCAGCCGGAAACGGGACATGCAGTGCCTGAGTGCCTGCCTCTCTCCTTCGGGCAATGCGTCTAGATGGGAGATGAGCTTGTGGTAGATGGTCGGGACGGCCATGAACAGGTTCACCGAGCCCCGGAGGAAGGCGTCAATGACGCCTGCGGGTGTGAAGGAGGGGAGGAACTCCAGCCGGGCGCCGGCGCGCAGGGCACAGCC
>RFUD01000367.1 GCA_009923125.1 Planctomycetia bacterium | reverse complement strand
GTGGCCGCCCCGGGCGGCGCGGGCCGCGGCAGGCCGGCCCATCGCTACCGGCTGACGGAGAAGGGGCGGCGGCTCGGGGGGGACAACTTCCGCGACCTGGCCCTCGTCCTGTGGCGCACGCTTCGCACCGCCGACGATCCCCGCGTTCGCCGGGGCCTGCTGGCCCGCGTCGGCTCCTCTCTGGCCGGGCTGTACCGTGACCAGGTCTCCGGAGCGACGACCCGCGAACGCCTGGAGAATGTGGCCTCGCTGCTGCGCGAGCGGCGGATCGCGTGCGGCGTCGATGCCCCCTCGGCTGCCGTCGGGCTGAACGTGCTCACCACCCACGCCTGCCCCTACCCAGACCTCGCGGAGCAGGATCGCGGGATTTGCGCGGCCGAACGGGCGATGCTCGAGGACCTCGTGGGGGCGGACGTCCGGCTGTCGGAGTGCCGCCTCGACGGGGCCGACTGCTGCCGCTTCACCGCGACCGACGCACCACCCGCACGGGAATCGACCCGCCCTTGAAAACGTGGTTGTTGGAGCATCGAATGCCGTGCGATTCCACCAATTGATATCGACGATTCATCCGGAGATTCTCTCATGACGCTGCCACTCGCCCCCTCGAGGCCCTGGATCGAGGGCCGGTTCGAAGAAAACATGGTCCTCACGACGGTCGAGCAGGCGATCAACTGGGCCCGCCAATCGAGCATCTGGCCGATGACGTTCGGCCTGGCCTGCTGCGCCATCGAGATGATGGCCGCCGGCGCGAGCCGCTACGACATGGACCGCTTCGGCGCCGGCGCCTTCCGGGCCACGCCCCGCCAGGCCGATCTGATGATCGTGGCCGGCACGGTGACCTACAAAATGGCCAGTCGCGTCCGCCGCCTCTACAACCTGATGCCCGACCCGAAGTACGTGATCGCCATGGGTGCCTGCACGACCGGCGGCGGTCCGTACTTCAAGTGGGGCTACCACGTCGTCAAGGGCGTGGACCTCGTCGTGCCGGTGGATGTCTACGTGCCCGGCTGCCCGCCGCGGCCGGAAAGCCTCCTCGAGGGTCTGATGCGGATCCAGGACAAGATCCAGGGGCAGCGGATCGCGAAGCGGAAGGACGGCGCCGGCAAGATCGCGGACGAGCTTCCCGTGCCTCACCACTCCGGCTACGTCGTCTCGCCGGTCGGCGAGGGCGAACTGGTGTTCGATCACCAGAAGGTCCAGTCCTGATTCCCGTCCGTCAGCCGCCAGGAACACCCACCATCCATGACCGCATCCGCCGCACGACCGATGATCCATGAACGACTCGTGATCAAAGGACTCCACGTGGCCGTCGAAGGCCAGGAGATCCTGAAGGGGGTCGATCTGACGATCGGTCGCGGCGAGGTGCACGCGCTCATGGGGCCGAACGGATCCGGCAAGAGCACGCTCGGTTACGCCATCATGGGGCACCCGTCGTACGAGGTCACCGCCGGCTCGATCGAGATGGTCAAGGCCGACGGCGGCAGCGCCGACGTCCTGGCGATGGAGCCCGACGAACGGGCCCGGGCAGGAATCTTTCTGGCGTTTCAGCGGCCGATGTCGATCCCCGGCGTGCGAGTGGCCGACTTCCTACGCCACTCGGTCACGAACGTCCGCAACCCCGACCGCAAGGAAGGGGAGGAACTGATGCCGATGCGGGAGTTTCGCGACGAACTCAAGAAGAAGATGGCCGAACTGTCGATGGACCCCGAATTCGCCCGCCGCTACGTCAACGACGGCTTCTCCGGCGGAGAGATGAAGCGGGCCGAGATCCTGCAACTCGCCATGCTGCGGCCGAAGTTCGCCATCCTCGACGAGACCGACAGCGGCCTCGACGCCGACGCCGTCCGCCTGGCCAGCCAGAGCATCGCGCGGATCGGTGGACACGAGATGGGCATTCTCATCATCACCCACCACGAGCAGCTGCTCGAGCACAACATCCCGCTCCAGACGCACGTCATGCTCGGCGGGCGGATCGTGGAGTCAGGCGGGCCGGAGCTGGCCGCCGAACTGCACAAGAAGGGCTACGAACGGATCCGTGCCGCCTATCCCGACGCGGCCGCGGCCGAGAAGGCCATGGAAGACGCCCGCGCCGAGCCGGCTTCGGCCTGACGACCACCACCTACGCCCAGGAGGCACCACCATGGCCACCGGACTCGACGATTCCACGACGCTCGCCGACGCCAAGCCCGAGATCGGCGAGATCAACAAGTACGACTTCCGTACGGACTCCCCGGCCGTCTTCAAGGCCCGCAAGGGGATCGACGCGGAGATCGTCACGCAGATCTCCGAGATGAAGAAGGAGCCCGAGTGGATGCGGGAGTTTCGGCTGAAGTCGCTCGAGATTTTCGAGTCGAAGCCGATGCCCAACTGGGGCGGCCGCCTGGGGATCGACTTCCAGGACATCTACTACTACCTCAAGCCCACCGAGCAGCAGGGCAAGACCTGGGAAGAGGTGCCTGACGCGATCAAGCAGACGTTCGATCGCCTCGGCATCCCGGAGGCAGAGCGGAAGTTCCTCGCCGGCGTGAAGGCCCAGTTCGAGAGCGAGGTCGTCTACGGCTCGCTCCAGGAAGACCTCGCCAAGAAGGGCGTGATCTTCACCGACACCGACACCGCCGTCCGCGAGCACTCCGACCTCCTGCGCGAATACTTCGGCACGGTCATCCCCCCCACCGACAACAAGTTCGCAGCCCTCAATTC